>NZ_JBHZPY010000012.1:0-143094 GCF_042787235.1 Flavobacterium zhoui | reverse complement strand
ATGCAGGAAGACTCCTAAGCCAAAAACAGAAAATAAATAGTCAATTAGAAGAAATCATTGTCGCAAACACTTATGATGAGCTAGGGCAATTGATCAGTAAAGGCGTTGGGGGAAATAGCAACCAAGCGCGTTTACAAACGGTAGACTTCAAATACAACATTCGTGGATGGCTCAAGAACATCAACGATGTGAATACGATTGGTACCGATTTATTTGCTTTCCAAATCAATTACAATGACATTGCCGATGTATCCAAAAAATTATATAATGGAAACATAAGCCAAACCTTTTGGAAAACGGCAAATTCGGATTCTAGTTTAAAAAACTACATCTATACCTATGATCCTTTAAATAGATTAACCAATGCCACCGATAATTTAAACAAGTTCAATGAAAGTTTAGCTTATGACAAAAACGGAAACATTACTAATCTGACAAGGCTCGGTGAGATTGTAGGGGGCGTTCCTCTAATTACGAATCCATCTGATTTTGGCCTAATGGACAACCTAACTTATACCTATGATGGGGGCAACAAACTTCAAATCGTATCCGACAGTGCTAATGATACTTATGGATTTAAAGATGATTTTATAGGATCAGCTGCTGACACCAGCATAGATTATACTTATGACAGCAATGGCAACATGATAACCGATACCAACAAGAGCATTGGTGCAATAGCTTACAACTATTTAAATTTACCCACGCAAGTTACCATAGCAGGGCAAAAGATTAATTACGTTTATGATGCCACTGGGTCAAAACAACAAAAAATAGTAAACGGTATCACTACAGATTATGCAGGAGGATTTATTTACGAAAATGGTGCTATGAAATTTTTCTCCCAACCCGAAGGGTATGTAGCAAATAATTCCGGCACTTTTTCATACATTTACCAATATAAAGATCATTTAGGGAATGTAAGGTTAAGTTACGGAGATGGTAACAATGATGGACTTGTAAACACTAGTGAAATTGTAGAGGAGAACAACTATTACCCTTTTGGATTAAAACAAAAAGGATACAATAATGTAACAGGTTCTTTGGGAAATGCAACGGCACAGAAGTATAAGTACAACGGAAAAGAACTGCAGGACGAGCTGGGGCTTAACATGTACGACTATGGAGCTAGAAACTATGACCCTGCACTTGGTCGCTGGATGAATGTTGACCCGTTGGCGGAGAAATCACGTAGATTCAGCCCATATACATATGCTCTTAATAATCCTGTTTTCTTTGTTGACCCTGATGGAATGAAAGCTGATGATTGGATTGAACATAGAACGAGTGATGGTAAACAAGCAATAACTTATGATTCAGCAATAACAACTAAAGAACAAGCTGAAGCTAAAGGTTATAAAGGTGTTGAAAAAGTATTTAAGGATGCTACTGCTCATAGTGCTGATGGAGAGGAATTTATTGCGTTTGCCGCTGATGGAAATTATACTGTCAATAATGGAGCAAAAACAGATGTAGATGATGCCAGTTACATTACAAAAGGAGGAGTTCATATTTCTGAAAATAAAGGAATTGTTGATGCTTTAGGGGATTTTGGGCCAGGAGCATTACAAGATGGAGGAGATGCTATAACTTTAGCAGCAGTTCCTGTAAGTGCCACGGGAATCGGTGCTCCACTTGGGGCAACAATGGCTACTATAGGAAGTGGTTTTTCTGTTACTGGTACTGGCTTAGAATTACTTAATGACGCATTTGAAGGTAAATTCTCTTTTGCAAAATTTGTAAGAAAAGCAACAATTGAGGCAGTTTCGAGAAAACTTGGAGGGTCAAGTGCGTTTGGACCAACAGAACAGATAGTGAATGATAACATATTTAATCTAGGCGATAGAGCTCTAGATGAAATGGATAAGTAAAATGATAAATCTTAAAAATATTAGAATATGGAATATATATTTTATTCTATTGCAATAGCTTTCATAATTTATACACTGATAGATTTTAAAAAAAAGCCTAATGATAGTGCAGTTAATAGATATTATAATTTCAAATATTACAGAATTATAATTTTAATATTATTTGGTATTATTGCGGCAATTATATCTTTTTTTGTTAAGAAAAATTGATTGATTTGTCATTAATGAATTATTTATGAAATAAAAAACCGAGCAAATTGGACTGCACCCAAAAGTTTGGACAAATTTATAATTAATTTTGATAATAATGAGCTCGATATTGTATCGGGCTCATTTTGTTTAAATTTGATTTAATTCTTACGCTATTGTAATAGTTTATATATTTTTTAATTTCCCGCTTTAATTCATCTAAACTTGCAAATTTTTGTATGTAAAACAGTTCTGATTTTAGTATTCCAAAGAAGTTTTCTATAATAGCATTATCTAAACAGTTTCCTTTTGTTGACATACTTTGTTTAATTCCTTTTTCTTTTAACAAGTATTGATATTGTTTCATTTGATACTGCCAGCCTTGATCGGAGTGTAAAGTCAGATTTGTATCGTTGGGTATTTTTTTAAATGCTTTTTCGAGCATCGTAACCAACCCTGATGGCTCGGATATGTCGGCAACGATAGCCCAGATCGCGCAGATATGTCGTCGGAACGATAGCGCGGATTTGCAATCCGTGCCCGCAAACAAAGACAAACTAAAACAAAAAACTACAACCATCAAAAAGTTGTAGTTTTGTTATTTAAAAACAGAATTTATGTCCACAAAATATAAAGCGACTACAACAGAAGAAGCCTTTTTTATAACTATAACCGCTGTAGGCTGGATAGATATATTCACAAGGCTCAATCAGAAATACAATATCATCAATGCGTTGGAATACTGTCAAAAAAACAAAGGATTAGAAATATACGCCTATTGTATAATGTCGAGTCACATTCATTTGTTATGCAAGGGAACAAACGGTTATGTATTGTCAGACATTATGCGAGATTTTAAAAAATACACTTCAAAGAAAATCATACAAACCATTCAAGAAATGCCGGAGAGTCGACGGGAATGGATGTTGGTATATTTTACAAAAGCATGTGAGCATTTAAAAAAAGAACAACATTACAATGTATGGCAAAATGGCTATCATGCAGAAATTGTTGAAACAAATCAGTTTATAAAACAGAAAGTTAATTATATTCATAACAATCCGGTAAAAGACAAAATAGTGACATTACCAGAAGATTATTATTTTAGTTCCGCGAGAAATTATGCTGGATTGGATAATGATTTAAAAATAATTTTGCTGAATTTGTTTTGAAAGTGGAATTGGGTACGAATTACTTTGTTAGTTCACTTTGCTCATGCGCACCCCCCAATGTAAAGTAAAGGCAAACGTTTCTGAATCATACGTTTGTAAAACAAATCATTTAATAAACCACTTTTATATAATATTCCCGTTAAACATCACGGGCAATAAAGCGGTCTCTCTGCGGTCGTTCCCTTTGTTCCGTTCGGCTGTTCCAGTCGGTCGTGCCTTCCTCCATTCCACAAACACTTCACAGCACAAAAAAATAAGGCAGCCAAAAAATAGGCAACCTTATTTTTTCCGCTGTTCGTTCCTCATCTTCACACGTTCTCTTCCTGCGTTCGGCAGGGCTAGTACATCCACAATACCGCTTCATTCCGTTACACTCCGCAGGCTCCGTTACACTGCATTCCAGCAGTATTATGTCTGTCGCCCTTTATTTTTTCAGCGGTTGCTCCTTCGCACAGCCATCGGGGTTGGCTCCGCTTACCTCAATATATTTTTAAGAAACACTTAGTTAATATTTACAAATCACTTGTATAAAATCATTTTGATGAGGTCGCTTTGCCCTAAATCAAGGAACGCCTATCGGCTGTCTTATGTTTTTTCCCCGCCGTTTCACGCTGCTATTCCTTCTCTCTACTCCGCAAGCTTCGTTCCGTTCTCGGTCTAGCGTGGCTGTTCGATTGCCGCAACCCCGCCACTGCGCTCCTCATTCATTCCGCTATAATTCCGCTATCGCTTCATTTTAGCTCCATTCCTTGCGGTGCTTGGGGGTGTTAAAATCTTCAACAAGAACCTTAGTGCATTTTCTCGAAAAGAAAGAGAAAAAAAACCAGCAAATTTAGCATCCATTCCTCACTTCCAGTCGGTCGTTCCTTCCTCCGTTCCCGTTCGTCATTGCTGCTCTTTTTATGGCTTTCTTTTTTTCTCTTTTTTCTTTTCGAGAAATGATGTTTAATTTTTTAAACCAACGACACTATGCCAAATTTCATCATCAAGACCCACCAAAAAGACACTGCATACAAGGGAAACCAAATCTTTATCCTCAATAAAGGAATGAATAGTGGAAAACCCCAAAAAGAACCCTTTACCAACAGCTTCGTAATCATCTGTCCAGACGAAAAGTATGCCGAAACGGTCTACTGGCTTGCTTATAGCCTTTGGAAATCGAATTTCTGGCACCAATTTTTAATTGGATCCGTAATTCCATTTTTGCGCATAAACGATTTCAAGAAAGATTTTGAGTTTAAAGTCAATGAAATGATGCAGGAACACGAGCTGCACCAAAAACAAGTTTAGGCGTTGAGGTTGCTGGAACACTAAGAGGATCAATTGCATCAGAATATTGCACTTATCAACGAAATACGGAGAGCTATTTTAAACCGCTACTGCAGTAAATAATATTTATTAACCTAAATATCAATTATATGAAACTGTTCATTCTACACCAAACCGATTTGTGGAAAAGCAAAATTTCAAGAGTCTTTTCGGAATATTTGACAGCAGACCAAAAGCAATCGACTGTGCCAAATACAACGGATTGTTCTCCAATAATGCCAAAGTGGTCATCGAAGAAGTGACATTGAGTATTTTCGCGGAAATATAAAAAACAAGAAAGCCTGGTCTTGCGACTAGGCTTCCTTGGGTACTCTGGAAAAGGTTACCAATCATAACCAGACTATTTATTTTTAGATTTTGTCAACCATTTTAAAAGGAGCGAAACCATAAAACTGGCAGTGGCTCCCACGACCGCTAAGATAATTGTTTTTGCAATATCTTCCGAAAGAATATTGGGCAAAACGCTCAAAAATGTTCCAGATGCAGTTCCAGTTCGGAGAGAAATATTAGTCTCCATCTCTCGGTTTATTTAGGTTCTCCTCCGCAACAGTCATTTGACTTACTGCCGAAATCACTCCACCGGCCACAGCCATATAACCTGCAACAGCGACCACTGTTGCGGGTAAAATAATAGGTGCAGCCACAATTATTCCACTAATGGCCAACAAAGCCAAACCTATACTTCTTAATATCTTGAAAAACTTGGGTGTGGGTGCTTTTATTCTTTCTACTATTTTCATACTATTTCTTTTTTAGACTGGATACTAATTTTTATTTCTTCTTTACGTTCTAAAGCTGCATAAACCATCGTTTTGAGCTTTTCCAACGCTTTTCGGGAATTACTGCCCTTTCCAATTTCGGTATGCTTGGTTACAGGAGCAATGCAGCCCATCAACTCTTTTCTGGCGTCATTGGCGGGATGGATTAAAATCAAATCTCTTCGCGGAACATTCATCAAATGCAAGTGCCATTTGAATTTTGGGCTAAACCGCTTCTGTAAGATATATTCTCCCTCGGGAATGCAAGAAATCCACTTTTGGTTTCCCAACCAGGGCAATTCGATGGTATAACAAACTATTGTGCCGTTCCATTCCAAAACCCCTTGCGTTCCCTCAGGGAAATACGTCCTATTTAACACTAAAACCATCTTAAAGCCCGCTTACCTGAACCAAAGCCAATGGATTAAAAGATCCATTTTTTAAAGGATACATTTTACCGTTTACCTCTTGAAAAAATTCAAGACCTAAAGCCAAAAACAATGGTTTTGTGCTGCCTGGAGTGACTGGATTAGCATGATTGATAGCAACGGTTTGATTCGAATCCCAAGGTAGAATATCCGTTTCCGAAGTAGCAACGACAAAGGTTTCTGCTTCAAAATCAATTTCCGCACCTGCAGATATGATTTTGAAATGAGTAGTTCCACTAGCAGCCGCAATCATGTTCGCAGGAACAAACGGCAATAAATCAACCATAATATCACCAGTAGCACGGTCAATCGTCCCCACAAAAGGAGCAAATAAAGCAGTGCCCAGCTTTCCTCTAATGTTGAATTCGAAACCGGCAAGTAATTCTGCCTCACCATCAATAACATTTCGCAATCCTCGCTCACTTACCATGTCCGCCTGAATGACTTTAATCATAGATTGAGTCAATCGACTTACCATTCTGCTATCAGCAGAATTAATCAGCAAAGTTCGCATTGCCGTTCTCAAAACTTTGCCTGCCTTTCCTGCTCTTCCAAATTCGGCTCCATTCTCGCGCGTTCTCTGGAACGCAGGATCGCTCGCAATTCTGCTTGCATCAATGCCGCCTTTTTCACGTGCTAAATGCCCATCTTTGGTTTTGTAAAAAGTAATATCCCCGATAGTACCTTTTAACTTAATTATGCCTTTTTGCCTTGCCATAATTTCTAAAATTTTAAATTAATAATTGTTTCAAATTCCCTCAATCATCATCCTGTTGCAACACCTTTCGATTGATTTCTAAACAAAGATTACACTTAAACAAATAATTTAGAACACAGCTATATTCCATATGTCCTACAGTGGTATAAATGTCATTTATAAGCATAAATGTCACTCTGTATCGGAAATAGAACCGAACAATATTTATATGCTTTTACATATAAATATATTTTATTTAAATGAATTATATGCTTTTACATATAATTTACTATATTTACTTAAAATCAATGCAAAAGCATATAATTATGAACACACTAGCCGATTTTGTAAAAGAGAAAAGAAACGAAGTAAAACTCACTCAGGAAGCCTTTGCGGAACGCGCTGGAGTAGCACTTACCGTCATTCGAAAAATAGAACAAGGAAAAGAAAACCTCAACCTCGAAAAAGTAAACCAAGTGCTCAAAATGTTTGGGCATACCTTGGCACCGGTAAATGCAAGGGAATTATTCAAAATTGAAGACTAAATAATATGAGAAAAGCATCCGTATATTACAAAGAGTTTCTGGCGGGCATCCTCACCGAAACAGACGACGGGGACTACATCTTCGAATACGACCAAAATTATGCATTGGAACATTTCAAAGAAGGAATCACCTTAACGATGCCGGTCAGGTCAAAAAGCTATACAGACAAACGATTATTTCCTTTTTTCGAAGGATTGATCCCAGAAGGCTGGCTTTTGGATATTGCATCCAAAAACTGGAAAATAAATCCAAATGACAGAATGGGCTTGCTCTTGGCTTGTTGCCAGAATTGCATCGGAGCGGTTAGTATTCAACCAATATCAAACGAAAATGAGTAAGAAGTGTCTATATTGCTACAAACCATTGGAGGACAAAAGTGTTGGTGATTTCCACGAACAGTGCAGCCTAGAGTTTTTCGGCACCAAACAGCCACCAGTATTCGAGCATTCATTAAAACAAATGGCAGAATTGGCTAAAAACGTGGTGGAACGGAGTGTGGCAGTTCCAGGTGTACAACCAAAACTATCCCTATCCATCGTGAATGACTCTCTGCAGGACGGAAACAAAGGGCGTCTTACCGTTGTTGGAGCCTTGGGAGGAAATTACATTTTCAAACCACCATCCGACCAATTTACTGAAATGTCCGAAAACGAACACCTGACGATGCGCATTGCCGAAGCTTTCGGAATCAACACCGTAAAGTCTAGCTTGATCAGATTGCAATCCGGCGAACTATCTTACATTACTAAACGCATCGACCGAACAGACTCGGGAGAGAAGATCCATATGCTCGATATGTTCCAGATCACGGAAGCTTTTGATAAATACAAAAGCTCGATGGAAAAAGTAGGCAAAGCTATAAATGAATATTCGGACAACACCCTGTTGGACAAATTGTATTTTCTGGAATCGGGTGTTTTCAGTTTCCTCACCGGAAACAATGATATGCATCTGAAGAATTTTTCGATGATCTATTCTAATGAAACCTGGACATTGGCTCCAGCCTATGATCTACTGAATGTGGCCATAATAAATCCGGACGACACCGAGGAACTGGCATTAACGATAGAAGGCAAAAAGAAAAAACTCAAATGGGAAAATTTCGAAAGACTCGGTATCAACCTCGGTCTTAACGAAAAACAAATAAAAGGAATCGCAAAACGCTTCCAGAAAAACAAGGTCATCGCCTTCCAATGGATCAATAATTCATTCCTATCGGAGGAATACAAGGAGAAATACAAGACCCTATTGGAAGAAAGATACCGTAGCTTGTTTCTGCGGGAATAAACGCATCCTTTTTTTGATTAATTTTACTCCAAGAAACTTTGGCCAACAGTACATTAGTGTATCTCAAAGCCCAATCAAAGCCATAGATAGAGTATGAGAACCGAAAACAAGAGATTGTGTATCTACCCGAAAGACATACAACGCATAACAGGAAAGAGTTATCGTCAAAGTATTAGACTGCTTCAAAAAATTAGACAAGCGCTCAATAAGCTCCAAAATGAGTTTGTATCTATTGAGGAATTTTGCCAATACACCAGCCTAAAAATTGAACAAGTTGAACCCTTGATAATTGGATAGAAATTAAATTTTAGGCAACTAAATTTTGAACTTTACCAGTTCAAAAAATATTGTCTAACCAGTTCAAATTATTACAATTAATCATTAATTCCAGCAAAAAAATCCTTATATTTGAGTAATTGAAATTTAGAACAATTTGCTAACATATTGAGAGGTGTCAGTTGAGGTGTCACTTAAAATAAAAGCTTTGCGAAGTCTTATTTTACAGCACTTTAAAAAAATAAACAAATCCCTCTTTCTCCGCCACATAAGGTTTCAAAAGAAACTTTAAAAATCAAAAGCCTTTAAATAGTAGTATTTAAAGGCTTTTTCGTTTTTTATAATATGTCAAAAAGCACCTATAGAATCAAAGAACAGTGACCCTATTGGTGACCCTATTTCATTTTCTGCCTTTTTAGAGAAAACAGGGTCACTAAATCGGAAGAATTCCCCGGGAATTCCCAGCCACCACTAGTAACTTTCAAAGTTTTTAAATCAATTTGATTATTAATTTAAAAACAAGAAGTTATGTTAAAAGTAATTTTTTACCTCAAGGCCGGAAAGGCCAACAAAAAGGGAGAATCTCCTATTTTTGCCCGTGTATCTTACAACCAACAGTCAATCACGATGACTACCGGCAAATCAATCCTAAAAGAACGGTGGCTATTTACCAAAAACCTAAGAACAGTGCTAAAACTTGAAAAAGAAAAGGTTTTAAAACACAGTTTAGATCTTTTTCAATTGAATCTCGAAAAGAAATTTAATGAACTAACCAAAGTAAGTCCCGATATTTCATTGGTGCAGGTTAAAAATGAGTTTAACGGTAAAACTACTAGTCAAACAAAAGGGGCAAGCATTGTAGAAATTATGGATAAGCACAATGTTTACTTTGAAAAAAAAGTAACGGCTGGAGAGCGATCTAAAGCTTCATTCCAAAAGTATGGACGTTCTAAGGAATTACTCGTAAACTTTATGAAACAGCAGTACGGCGTCGAAGATCTTCCTTCAAATGAGGTTTCCAGCGCTTTTGTTTTCAATCTTGAATCGTATCTAAAGTATGAAAGTAATTTTAAAGGACGAATAGGCATTAAAAACAACTCAATGGTAAAATATATGAGAATGTACAAAACTGCCTGTAATTATTGCATCAGAATGGGATTACTGGAGAAAAATCCATTTAATCTTTACGATGGAAAGTTAAGTATTAAAGACGCTGTTTTTCTAACCCAAGAAGAATTAGATCGAATAGAAAATAAGAAATTTTCAGTGGAACGTTTGGAACGGATTAAGGATGTATTCCTTTTTAGCTGCTACACGGGTTATGCCCCCGTTGATGCCTCTAATCTTACGGCTAGTAATATATTCCAAGATAGCAGTGATTCACTTTGGATTATGACTAATAGAACCAAAACAGCAATCAGAGCTAACGTCCCTATTCTACCTCTCACCCTGAAGATCATTAATAAATACAAAAATCTTCAAATTGGACTGATACCTCAGATTTCCAATCAAAAAATGAATGCTTATCTCAAGGAGATTGCTGACTTGTGCGGTATAACTAAAAATTTAACGTGGTACGTGGCAAGGCATACCTTTGCAACAACGGTAACGCTTGGGAATGGAGTGAGGATTGAAAATGTTTCATCAATGATGGGTCATACTAATATTAAGCAGACACAACATTACGCAAAAGTATTAGATGTAAATGTGATGGAGGATATGACTAAGCTAAAACAAAAATATAGCTGATCACCAAATACAAGATACTTAAAAGAAAATTCAATTAAATAACAAAAGGACTCCAATTGGAATCCTTTTGTTATTTCTAAGTGTACATCCATCAAAAAATGAAGAAAGACTTACTATTTACCTGCCAAAAAACAGATTTAATTTGCCTTTTATTTCTCATTTTCGGATAATATTTTTTTAATTTTAGTAGATTCATACAAATATATATCACCCAGTTTGGTAAAAGGCAGTACTCCGGTCTGTCGGTATTTGATAATGGTATTATTTGATAATCCGAATAGTTTTTTCAAATCCTCATTCCTGTAGTAGCGATTAGATTCGTTGATTTTCTCGGCTTTAATCTTACCATCAATTTTCTCTAATCGGGTATACAAAGGATCTAACAATTGCTTGATTGCCGCTAAATAAGAGAATTTGTTTTCTTTTCCTTGTTTTGACATAAGACATTTTTTTATGATGAATGAAGATGCAATGGGATAACAAAACTATAAAAAACTACCTTTTAGTTAGTTTATGCTTTCTTTCTTGTAAAATAGCAATAATTTTATCTAGAAATCGTAACTGTTTATCTCGATAAGTAAAGCCTTTAGATTCAGAAAATTGTTTGCTGATAGTGTCGATTTCGACTTGTAAATTAGAATCCCCGGTATAGGTAAAGTTTGTTTGTATAAAATGCTGCATTTTGCTCCGATTGCAGTTTTGACCTTTAGCTCTAAAAAATAAAATTTCTTCATCCATAAGAATGTAGAAGAATTGTGCCAAATCACTTTTATTAAAGTTTGTGCTGCATTTTTCCTGTATGAAATATCTTTTTTTCCTATCATTATGCCCATAAATATGATTCTTTTCATTTAACAATGTTTCGATAGATTCCATCTTTCCATATAATGTTTCCACTGCATTGGGAAGTTCCGCAATTGTTAACTTTTTCATCGTTCTAGATCTTAAATTTGACTTCGTATATTAGATATAGGGTAAGGGAAATAAATGGTACTCCCCTGGTTTCGTTTACGAGTTGACTCATACTTGATATAACCATATTCGCTTAATTCTCGCATGCATTTATAATATGTTTTAGGGGAAGAAATTTTGGCTATGTCCATAATCTCGTATCTGTATGCCCGTATCGGATTAATAAAACCCTTACCTGCTCTAAACTGCAATAGAGCGACATATATACCGATATGCGTGATGCTAATTCGGTAATCATCCTGTATTGCTTTAAAGAAATCGGATAAGGGTTTTAATACTTCCATCAGGATCTACATTGAATTAGACTGCTTTTTTTTTCTCTTTTTAGCTTCCTGCGGAGCGGCAGGTCCATCATCATCGCTACTTTGGCTCTGTCTTTTATTATCTTGCTTCATTGCTGTACTTTGCCCTTCAGATTGCTTTTCCTCTTTCGTCTGGCGGTTATCAATACGTTTCAGATTCCCATCGTATGCATTGATGGTTTTGAATTGAGGATTGGCTTCAATATAATGCTTGACTTCTTTACCATCCTGTAAGAAAGTAGCTGATTGCAGGTTTCCTTTTTTTAGGGAATCCATCAAATCTTCTTTAAATTTTGCATTTTCCAATTCTTTGATTGGATGTTTGGACAGTGCTGACTCCAAATCATAGCCATAGTTCTGATGGTACTGGTTGAGCTTGAAATTGCCACTGTTATCCGCTTCCTTAAAATCCATCTGAACCCAAGAATTATAAACCTGACCTTCTTTACTGGTCAGGTCCTTATTCACTGCTCTTCCTTCCATAAGGTTATACGCTTCCTTCATAGTAATATTACTTCCCTTATTGATGTAAAAGGTCTGCTCCAATGATTCCTTAGAATTGTCTTTTTGCAAATCCACCTTATAGGAATTAAAGAAATACATATCACTCTGATCCGACTTCTTAAAATTCAATGTAGCTAACGCAATATCGTTTCCGTAATGAGCATCGTGATTCAATGTAAAACTCGGAGTTTGTTGCTGCATTTTTTCCTTTAACTCATTTTCCAGTCCTTCACCGAAACCGGTGTACTTAATCTGGTCTTTTAAGTATTCAAAATTTTTCTCGTTCATGACTCTTTTATTTAAATGATTAATAACTACAAAGTCGGTAAGACTATGACTTTTTCAATTTTTTTGTTCTTTACATCCAATTCCATATGTCTACCTCCATTCTTTTCCATCAGCTGTATCGCCAAGTATTTATCTTCTGGAATCGTAAATTTAGATAGCGCAAACACGAACGTATTTTCTGCCTCTCCGTCAATAGCAGCGACATTATTAAGAATAAAAATTGGTGAAATTTCAATTTCCTGTGTGGCGGTTCGTTTTACTTTTTTAGTATCCCGAATAAAAAAACGGAGCTGGTCAATATCATACTTTATTTTAGAACTGTTTTCGACTATTAGCCTGAAAAACATGATATCGTTTTGGATAAAAATTCCATTTAATTGAAATTTGATTTCATGTCTATTTTCCTTTCCACCTCGGATTTTGCTCTTTTCATAGAAAGCTAACTTGGAATATTCTTGTATCTCCTCCTTGTTACCGCTTTCATCTGAAAAATAGATTTCCTGTCGCTCCAGTTCTATTTTATTCACAGAGAGATTCAATTGAGGGGATAGTTCATCATAATTCAGAACAAAAGAATACAATTTTCCATCTGCTGTAACTACGGTAAGATTGGTTTGAATGAACCCCCGTTGTGCAGCCTTAATCTGCAGTATATTCTCAAGTCCCTTGGCTTTTTGAACCAATATATCCTGACTACCGCGATCAACACTCTTAATAGCATAGGGAAATACAATATTGGTTGTTTTTGCATACCCAATAGCTACAGAATCGGACTCAATTGTAGTTAGACGATTTTTGTCTGTCTGCTGCGCAAATGCACCGATGGTAAAGAGTACAGTATAGACCATTACCATTTTTTTTAAGTTCTTCATAGTAAATAATTTTTGGTTTTTAATTAGAATCCTTTTGTTTTTGATTTTCATCCCGAAGCAATACCTCATAGCCTGACTTGACCACTACTTTGATAAGCTTTGCTTTTTTACTGAAAAGTGTTTTAGCCGCCTCGAGACCTACCCCAGCTGCTTGTGCTCCCCATGAATTGTCCAGAGATGCAACGCCTAGTGTTTGAACAGCGCGGTCTGCAGATGCTTTGGCCACTTCGCGATTAATTGCTCCAGGCATGTAAATACCGATGAGTCCATCCAAATCGTAAACGGTGAGATCAACAGGGAATAACGAGTTCTCATATCGAATACTATTGATTTTTATTAGGAGTCTTTCCCCCTGTAAAGATGCTATTCCAAACAAAAAATTATTCTTTGGGATTTCAACTCCATTGATAAAAATAGCATTGCTCAGCCTCAGCTTTATTGTGGACCCATTTACAATAGTCTGCGTTTCATGTATAACAGCAGTTATTGCATTTTGAACATAATCCGCTATTGCTAGGTCATCCAAAGAAAAGAAGGTATTGCCTTTAAGCCTCGTACCAGATACAGTACCATTTGAAGAAGTAGTTTGCAAGGAAGAAATATTGTCTTCCACTGTTGAAGTAGTAATGGAAAATACCTGTCCCCGTTTGGATTCGGAAACCTTTCGCAATTTTTCCTCTACCCTGTCAGGATGCTGAATGTCTAATATGCTTTCCAGCATGCCGCTGAGTTGCTTCAATTCAGGGTCTGGTTCATTACTATGGGTATTCATCGATGTCATCATTTCTTCCATCTTTTCAACATCTTCGGACTCCAACGCATTTGCATTTCTATTGGCAAAATTCTTCGAATTTCGACTTGGTGCCGGAGCAATGGGGGCATTTATTACTCTTTGTAACGCTTCCAGCTTTTGATGTACTTTCACTTCATTAGGATCACGATACATAAGGGCATTTAAGCCTGTAGGGGATTTTCCAGAAGGGATTCGATTAGTAGAGATGGCGCCCGTTTCTGTTGAATCTTCCTGAAAAGACTGACTGAGATAGTTGGGATCCTTCTTAATTAGCTCTTCTAGTTTAATTGAGTCAAGTGCTGCCTGATCATAGTAATGCATTTTATCCAAATTAGGACCTTCTTTCAAGTTTGCGTCCGGAAGTTTTATATTAAATCCTTTTTCCTCCACAACCGAAGCATTCGCTGCATCCATTTTTCCTCCCCCCAAGACCCAAAACAAAATTGTAATAAAGGGCAACACTACAAATGGCATCACTAAAAGTATTTTGCGTTGTCTCAACATTTTTGGTGATTTCTTTTTTTCTTCCATGATATTATTTTTTAAATTGTGAGTGATAATACTTTTCTACTATGGTAAGACTATCCAGTAATCCAGGACGGTATCGCATGATGCTGTCTTGGACTTTCTTCCCAGTAGCGCTATGTCCCAGACGCTCCATATACCTTCGAAAGCGTACTGTTTTTTCAAATTCAGCTTTGCTAATTGGCACGTTTAACTTGTCCTTTTCAGCGGCTTGTCTGCCATTTGTTGATTTTACAATCGTTGTAATAGCTTCAACATTAATCGCAGTGTCTGAAAAACTGCCAATCATCAGATAGATACTGTAACCGCTCGTTAAAACTGTAAAACAGATCAGAATCAAAATCCAGCTTTTACGTGATAAATGGGCTGTTTTTCTCTCCATCCAATGCGCGCACTTATGTTGTACTCGAAGATTGGCTTCTTCAAATTGCCGCAACAGATTTCCTTGAAAGTAATCCGCTTTGTCGGGGGCCTTTTTATTGTTTCTTTTAAAGGAGAATAGCATAAAATGAGGTTTATTATTTTCTGTTTTCAGTACTCAAATCCCTATTTTCGATCGTATTCCATCGCTCTACTAAAAAGCCATGCGGATTATTGTCACTTCGCGAAACATTGCGAAGATTCCCCTCTGTTATTAAACTGCGGTGGGCAACACTAGTAGTTCGTACGATATTTTGAGTGGCATAACATCGAAAATGGTAGGGATATTTATTAATGTCTACGGCAACACTGTCCACCTGTATGGTTTGACTGATATTTCCTGAAATTATGCCGGAATAATACCCGTTCTCTTTCAGATCATCATAGATCCGTTTTGCACTGTCATCTGCTAGGTACAGTGCCTTGGTAACATTAGTTTTTATCACTTTATCATCTGGATCAAGAGTGAAGAATAACTTATGAAAGGTCACCACATGATCCCTTGCCTCCACTGGAATATTATCTTTTCTGTCGGAAGCATACGCTTCTAGTGCTTTCCCATTAGCCAATATATAGACCTTCTCTTGCATCTGCGATACAAGACTAAAACTCTTATAAAGGGCAAAACAACTCATTATCAAACTTCCGCCAACCACCAACATAGTAAAGCCGCGTACATGGCGAAAGGCCGTGTCAATATTCTTCATTTTACTAAACATAATGCGTTTTTTTAACCGTTAGGAATTGCCTCTTAATTTATCGCCCATATAACTCTCCTTGTCTTTGAAGTAAGGAGACGAACTGCTGGATCCAGACATGCTTTGAGACATTCGCCCTGCTGCATTGCCCATACCATCCACCACCATTCCTGCACCTGAGGAGACACTGTTAACAGCTGAAGTTGTAGTATTGCTAAAAATACTGGTTACTTTTTGACCTAAGGCCCCACCGCCACCGGCGTGTACTATATAATTTGCAACCGAAGGAACAGTGAAGTAGCCGACAATCCCAATGATCATAAACACCAGATAAGCCATATCGGTTTTGCTAAAAAAAGTATCCCCATAGTCATTCGCTTGTGCGATGTCCAGTTGCAGCATCTTCTCCTGTATCTTTCCTATGATACTGCCGAAAATATTGGCAACCGGAAGCCATATGTAAATATTAATGTATCGTGCCAGCCAAACCGTAAGTGTATGTTGAAAACCATCGAAAACTGAAATACCAAAAACTAGGGGCCCCAAAACAGAAAGTACTATAAGTTGAAAAGTTCGAAGGGTATCGATACACAGTGAAGCCGCTTCAAAAAGAACCATTAAAACTTCACTCATCCATTCCTTTACTGAATTACGAAAATTGAACGAGGCCTTGGACATGGCAAATTTTACATCATTTCCTATTCCTTCAAAGCTGCCCTCATCAGAAGGATTGGCATCATCATGCGTGTATTTATACCATTTGTCACGGTCTCCACTCCCGTCCTCACCGACATACATCTGCCAAGCATTCGTACTCTTGATTGCTTCTTCTTTTTTTTGTAGTAGTAATTCAATCGCTTTATTCGAACTTTCCACCATCGATGCGGTTGCCGTAACAGTAGGTTTCATTACTCCATTGATCATATCCAATACGGAAGGGAAAATCATAATGCAGAATCCGATAACAAAAGGACGGAAAAGTGGATAAAAATCGATAGGTTCAGCACTTGCGATATGCCGCCAAACCCGGGAGGCGATATACCATATGGCTCCAAATCCCGCAATTCCCTGCCCAACTCCCAGCAAGTTGCTGCATAAAGGCATCATCTCATCATATAATTGATCTAGTACGCTATGCAAACTGTTCATATCATCCGCCAGACCTTGTGAAAAGCCGGCAATAGGCAACACCAGTCCTACGGCTGCAAATAATGCAGCCTTGCTTTTAATCATCATAATCCAATTTTTTTTAATTATTTACTTTGTAAATGCTGCGCAAAGCATTGACGTCATTGCGTTCTTTAGTTCGCTGGATTGCCAAGACCGAGGTATTGTTATTAAAGTTTCGAAGAAAAGAGAGCTTATCCTGCATGTCAGCATAAACCTTGTCAATAGCGGCAAGTCTTTCATCATCTGACATTCGCAGGGTATTGGCAGAAATGACATTTGTCAACTCATCCAGATTTCTTATGCTCTCTTTGAAGAGTTTGGAATATACCTCTTCGAAATAGGCGATTTCATCCGCATTGAAATTGCCACTATTCCTGAATCGGTTAAATGCAGCTTTATACTCTTTTACTAACAGTACTTGATATTTGATGATATCACCAACTCTCTTATATTTTTGAACCGTTGGACTGACTTGCATCAGCGCATCAAGGAAAGTTTCATGAAGACTAAAGTTCCCTTTCGATAAATCCTTAACAACGTTATAGCCTCCGTTCAGAATCTGATAGCCTTTTTTCATATCGGCAAGAATCTGTTTAAACTGAGCCAGCTTTTCGATATTCAAAACTAATTGCTGCATTTCCTGAGATTGAGCAGCAACACGACATGGAAAAAGTACTCCCAAAATCATAACTATTAAAAGCAGTTTTCTTTTCATGGTACATTCTTGTTTACGCCCTGCAACACACGGCTGGTTTTTACATCCTTAGATTCAGCGTTCCTTGATAAACCCATCATTCTGGTTTGATTACTGAAATTCTCGCAAAAACTATAATTCTCCTGCATACTTTGATACAGTTTATCGATTCGCTCCAGTCGCTCATCATCTTTCATTTCCAGCTTCCCTTGAGTCAATACATTAATAAGCTCATCAACTGCTGTATCACAATCGGTAATCAGTCGATCCAATACTCTTTTAATGTACGCCACTTCACTACCGTGAAACAGATCATTTTGATTTATATGTCTTATTGTACGGTTACAGCTATTCAGAATCTTTACTTGAAGTGCAATAATCTGAACCACTCTGTTATAGTTTTTTATCTGGGGATTAATTAGATTCAAAGAATTAAAATAATCAGCATGAAGATCCAGTTCTCCTCGTTTAAAATCGCTTATTGCGGTCAGCCCTTTTTTTGCTATGGAATATCCCTTTTGAGCATATTCGATATACACTTTAAATGCTGCAATTTGCTTTAGCAGTTCTTCTCTTTGTTTTTCTTGTGCCAGTAGGTTCCCATTTGAAAGTCCCATAAGCATCAGCAACAATACTATCTTTTTCATGACTTTAGTTTTTCAATTGAGAATACCATAGAATTTCTTAACAGCATTCACATCATTAATTGATTTTGCTCTTTGAATGCTTAATTGCATGTTTTGTCTGTTAAAACGAGAAAGGTCATCATAAGTCTCATCAATCTGATCGGCAGCAGTGTTGATAATTTCAAGCCGTTTAGCATCGCTCATTTGCAGTGTGAAAGAATCAATAACTGAAAAAATCTGGTCAATATTTTTCATACTTTCGTTCAGTATGCCGGAGTATACTTTTTGCATGTATGCCAATTCTTCGATCTTGAAGTGATCGTCACGCTGAAATAGTTTCCAGGTTCTTTCGTATTCGGCAACAAGCCTTATTTGCTTTTGGGTGATGTCCCTTATTCGCTGATAATAGGTGATTATGGATTTAACCTTTGCGAGTTCATCATAGTACTCTTTATACAACTCTTTTTGTTTTTGTGTCCAGTTGGAAATTTCATCCAGTTTCACTTTGGAAAGGACATTTTCCAATTGCTTTTGGGCATTCTGCAACCAAATCGTTTTGTTTTGCAAGCGTTGGATTCGCAAATCAATTGCTTTTATGACCATGGCTACCGCATCTTTGATTAATCCAATTATGGGAACAGCTGTAACTGTTGTTGCTGGTCTTGCGGGAATACTGAGGAGCAGTAGACAAAGCAAACCCACCATCATATTTTTCTTCGTTTTCATAGGTAGTAATTTTTAGGTTCGTTTCTCAAGTATTTATAAAGGCTACAACTTTTTACTATCGTTGTTTATCACGCAAATCATTAGCCAATGCCGCGATTCCTTTTTTAATATCACCATCAAACTTTTTGGCATAAGCCTGCACTTTCATTTTTTCAGTTTCTTCTGTAGTGTAAGCCAGATACTCTTCAAGGGATACTTCCGTGCGGTAGACCTTAGAGAGCATTCCTCCCAAGGAAATAAAAACTTCTTTGTATTTTTTATCCGGGTCATTCGCTTTGTTAACCGACAGCACCAATGCTTTTTCTTTCTCTGTAAGTCCCAGTAATTCCTGAATCTGGTCGAATTTGTTTTGGTATTTACTTTGGTCGAGCAATATTTTGCAATCGCTGTTATTGATGATTGCCTGTTTGACCACGGGTGAGGAAATGATATCTTCAACCTCTTGTGTCACCACTATGGCTTCTCCATAAAATTTTCTAACAGTCTTAAATAAATACTTTATGTATTCTGCCATACCCTCCTTAGCAATAGCTTTCCAAGCTTCCTCAATTAATATCATTTTACGAATACCTTTGAGCTTTCGCATCTTACTGATAAAGACCTCCATAATAATGATGGTAACGACCGGAAAAAGAATCGGATGATCCTTAATATTATCCAGTTCGAATACAATAAAACGCTCTTTCATTAACTCTAGATTTTCAGTTGCATTAAGCAGATAATCAAATTCTCCTCCTTTGTAATACGGGCGCAACACATAGAGGAAATTAGTAATATCAAAATCTTTTTCCTTTACCTTATCTGCTTCGAGAACCCTAACAAAATCACCTTTAAGGAAATCGTAAAAACTATCGAAGCAAGGAAAAAGTTCTTTGTCTGATTCGAGTTTTTCATAGTACAGTTGCAAGGCATTGGATAAGGCCACGTATTCACTTCGGTTGAAGGTTTCATCGTCTTTTTTCCACAGCGCCAGCAGTAAGGTTTTAATACTTTCCTTTTTCTCCGTATCCAAAGTATCTCCTTCACTGATATAAAAAGGATTGAACCGGATTGGATTCTTTTCATCGTAGGTGAAATAATAGCCACCTACCATATCGCACAACCCCTTATAGCTATGTCCAACATCTACTATCACAATATGGGTACCTTGCTCATAATAGCTTCTCACCATGTGGTTAGTGAAAAACGATTTTCCACTACCTGAAGGTCCAAGTATAAACTTGTTTCTGTTGGTACAGATACCCATTTTTATCGGTTCATCACTGATATCAACATGTACCGGTTTACCAGTCAAACGGTCACCCAAGCGTATTCCGGTCGGGCTGAGTGAGGAACGATACCCCGTTTCCATATTCAGGAAACAAACCGCCTGCTCCGCAAATGTATCGAAAGTGTCATTCATTGGGAAATCTGCTGCATTACCTGGAACACCAGCCCAATAAATTTGAGCAGCTCCGACGGTTTCCTGCTTGGCTGCCGCATCCATTTGAGCCAAAGCGGATGAAACCTTATTTTTTATATTTTTCAGTTCTTCTTTATCCGTTGTCCATGCCAACACATTAAAATGAGCCTTAACGGGTAAGCGTTGCTGACCGATCGCTTCATTCAGAAAATCATTAGTAGCATCACGTGCAATTAAATTTTCCCTGCTGTAGGCTGATAACGACTGTAAGCGTAATCTTTTACTCTCCAGCTTCTGCAATGTTTTTTGAGCATCCTCAATGAAAATATATTGGTTGTAAATATGATTACACGATAGTAATTGTCCTAAAGTTGATGCGAAGCCGATACTAAATTTGGTCTTGTCTGTTGAGTATTTATCAAAATTGATTCTGGAACCGCAAAGAGCAGGAAGATCCGCTGCATCTCCTAGTGCGTAAATTTGGCAGTGATTATCTCCAACCTGCAAGCCCTCATTGAAAGCGATATCTTTATAAACAAAAGAGTCTTCCTTTTCAGAAAGCGAACAGTAACGCTCAATAATACCAATCTTTCGGCTTTGACTTCTCAGTTCATCATTACCAAGACGGGTCAATTTTACAAAACCGCTGTCTTCTAAAATTCGTCTGAATTGCCCCGTGCTATCGATAAATTCCTGACGCAGGTTTGCTTTTAATGTTTCTTCGGGAACTATTGAATTCCGCAGTAAATTGGAATACAAGGAACTTGATGTTTTTCTGCGGGCTGGTTTTTTAGTCAGTAAAATGTAACACGAATGATCCAAAAAAGGACGTTCATTAAAAAAACGTTCACTGCTGCGGGTCAGGAAACTTGTATCTTCATTAGTAAAATCGGCTTTAAACTTGCTGTCAATAAACCAATCTTGTTTGTGAAACACACTAAACTTTGGAAGTAATTTGATAGCTTTAAGCCAAGCTTGGTGGAACGCTTCATACTCCTGGTCGGACAACGTGAATATTTCCGGCAACTCTGCCTTGAAAACTACGGTAACATCTCCCTGTTTAGAGAGAATACAATCATGTTCCACATCCATAATCGGTAAAATATCATCTATCCTCTTTTCCATCATCGTCACTTTTACCTGTTATAATTTTTTTGACAATTGCTAGTTTTCCATTTTGAAAACCTTTCGGCTCTGAATTCTGACCGCTGTAGGAACTTGTCTTTTCGCTAACGCTTTCATCATGCCATGTTCACCATATTTGTGACTCATTTTATATACTTTCACAACCAGCAAAGTTCCTGAAATGCCAACTACTCCAACGCAAACAAGTGATGGCAACCCAATGAGATACAATGCTGAAAAAAGGAATAGAAGAATTACAACACCACCTCCTAAATACCAGATATATTGCGCTTTGAGACCCTTGAATTCAATGCTCTGATTAATACCTTTATTGATTTGATATACAGTATTTGCCATGATACTAACTCCTTAAATGTCTTGCTTTTTACACCTCAATCTAACCTGCACCTTAATTTAAACTCCAAAGAAAGATTTGATAACTGTCGCTACAACAACTAGAAAAACACAACTTCCAAACCAGGCTGCTGCTACTTTTCCAGTATCAGGATCTCCTGCATTCCATTTTTGATAGACCTTTACAGCACCAATCAGTCCAAGCAAGGCTCCTACTGCATACATAAGCTCTGTCCCTGCATCAAAATAACTTCTTACCTTTTGATTGGCTTCATTAATACCAGCAACCCCGTCTTGAGCATATGTGGTGACATAGCCAACAAACAACAGCAGTACAACTAAAACAGATCGTATTTTTGCTATTGTAAACTTCTTTAATTCCCTCCCTCGATTTTTCATAAGACACCATTTTTAAAGTTTTATTTTAAGTAATAAAAAGCAGAGGAATATCACTGTTACTGAACTCTTTTTCCTGTCACATAAAGCCATACCGCATAAGAGCAAACAGGGATAATTCCTCCGCAATAGAATTTTATTTTATGCATCCCATAACACATCCACTTCCTGTTGCGTTAAATGAATCCGTTCGATTTTATCACATTCAGAAACTATCAGTTCGCAGATTGAAGATCTAAAAGGCGAGTTTTTTACAGTCTGAAATTCATTGAGAACCATACTCAGATAGTACATAAATTCCTTTTTGGGTAGTTTTCTTTGCAATGCATCTGCAACAAGATTTTTCAATTTTTCTACCAAATCCTCTACATCCTGAAACGCTTGGTCGGTATGTGTTTCATTTAAGGACGAAGGAATAGCATTAGGAGTTTCCAGATTATCAGCGTTTGATTGAACTTGAGGAAAACTTCGAATCGGAAACTTTTTTTTCCCGGTTGCAAGATCTTTAAGTTCTGCAAAGTAAAATCGCAATCCTACAAATAAGTACCAACTTGCTGCAAGCAGGACAACTACGAGTGTGTAATCGGCCCATGAAATGTTTGTTAACATACTTTCTCATTTTATCGTTCTACATTAGTTTTTTCAACACGGATAATTGAAAAGTATTTCAAATCCGGGATGTTCATCATTACAGGGCAAAGAAACGATGGAATGCAAAGCTCCACAAGTCCAACTTTTTGTTGTACCCCAGTTGTTCCCTTTGTAACCCCAGCAAAAACAATGGAAAAAAGTGAAAAAAAAAATATAGAAAAATAAAAAAACCTCCAAAAAGGAGGCTTGATAAATAGTATAATTAAAAAAATATAACCGAAAGAGAAAAATTATAGTGGGTAGTTCGCGAATATAAAAATAAGCGTGCTCCTTATTGAAGAATCAATAATTTAACATCTGACTTCTTCATAATCTGCCATCCGTTTTCCATTAACAAAAAATGGGTTTTAGGTTGCTTTATTCTTGTCGAACCTTTTCTCAATAAAGATCCAAAAATAGTATTATTTCGTACTGTACTATATCCAACAATTGCCATTTTTCCGGAATTCAAAATCATGATCTTTTAAAGGTATCAAATTCCTCAACTGCAATCTTTATTTTTTGAACATTAATTTTTTTATCATCTTCATAAGTAGGTAAGAAATTGGGCTTAGCTGCATCTGTAAAGTGTATCAAAGGCTTTCAAATATCCTTTAGCTTTTGGGTACGTTGCACAGTGACCATTCCCTTCTCTTCCAATCCAGAATTTAGCACCTTTCGTGCATGTTCCGGATCACTGCGATAAATATCATAATCTAAAATCCGAGGATACTGATATTCTTTCTTAATGAGTTCGATAGCCGTTTTTTCGTCTAAAGTCTTGTTAGTACAACTAGTTATTGTAATGATTACAACCGTTAAAATACAAGATAATTTTTTCATGTTTGTTACATTGTAAATATATTGCTATTCAATTAATATTCTTTTATCTGCTTTATCATACGTTCTAATGTTTCAATCACGATTTTCTTGTCTCTTTCTTCAGCAACATAAGATTTACTGCGCATCGAATCGTAAGAAAGGTGGACTTTATTAGGCGTTGATAAGAAGGGCACTATTGTTTTAAAGATATGATTCATTGATTTGGCAATGAGAATTTTTAATTCATCAGAGGCACGCAATAGTAACGCTGTCTGATCTGTCGAGAGCTTGCATAAAACTTTGTCGTTCGTATTAGCAATTATAGGTGTTTCATTCCGTTTCTTATCAACATTGACCAGGGGAATAACTGAAAAATGCAGCCTCTTCTCTAGATACATCATTTCATGTTTAAACCAATCGCTTAGTACTGTCTTCAAATCTTGATGATGCGGGTTTAGGATTACCCCATCTTTACTATGAATCTGATTGAATTCTTTAAAATAAAACAAAAGCTTTTCCATCTTGCCAGCGGCATTTTCACAACAATTTATTTGATCTGCCACACTCTTTGTAAAATAGTTGATAAATGTTCGACTATTAAAGTTCATGTAAATTAAAACCTCGATTAATGTAGAACCAACTATATCTTCCCGCTCTGGAACTCTTAACAATTCTAATTCTTTGACCAATTGCTTCCTGTACAATACTTGCCGAAATGTGACCTTTTCATTTGCTTTGGAGTTCACGAAAGAATACAAACTATCAAAAAGTATTACGGTAACCTTTTCATCATTTATAGTAGAAGTTGAGTTGTTTTTCAATTTGTCAATTTTCTTTTTCAATTTCTTTTTGGAAACAACCAGATAGGTAGCAGGTACGCGCATATCTAAACTTAAATAATCCGAGAATCGCGTTTCTATAAAAGATAACAGTTCATCAAAACACAAGATTAATGCTTTCATCACTTGTTTTAAATCGAATCTTTCAAACGCAACATTATGACTTCTTTCGATAACATTATCTAAGAAAATTATTAAGGAAGAGTGATAGTTCCCAACGATAATCTTAATTTGCTTTTCCTTATTAAGAGAAAAAACTTTGATCTTGAATTGGGATTGAATAAATACTGTTTGCTCTATTGTCTTTTCAATAATAGCCTTTGACTGGACTGTTGTTATTTCATTAACGTCAGTTTTGCTAGGATTCAGGGTGAAAGTTACCAGTAAATCTAGCCATTCTAAAAGATAGGTCTGATTCATACTTCTTACTTTTATTTACTAAATAGTACTTTCGACCTATTATCAAAAGCACTCTAATTAATACCTCTAGAATATTTCCAACCTATATTTTACTATTCAATAGATATTTAACCTTAAACGATATTCCGATGGAGACATCGAAGTATATTTTTTGAAAAAATTGCTAAAAAAAGAAATATTGCTAAATTGTAATTCTTCCATTATTTGCAAAATAGTTAAATCTTCGTTTTGAAGTAAGATCTTTGCCTCCAAAATAAGTGCCTCTTCAATAAAAAGTTTGGTCGTTTTTTCAGTTACTTCCTTGACCGTTTTGGTAAGATGCCCCGTAGTAATAAACAAAGCATCAGCATAGAACTTTACATCGTGTTGCGTCTTGCAATTAATTTCCAAAATTCTAAAAAACTGCATGACAATTATTTCTTTTCTGGTATGCCTTATTTTAATAAACCAGGAGTAACTGCTATAAATATTTGCTAATTCATACAATAAGAGATTAAAACTAAAAAGCAATACCTCATTTTTAAAAATATGCTTGTCTGAACTTCTTCTTTTACTATCTATCAATTTAAATAAATCAATTAGTAATACTGCGTCTTTATTTTTAAGAGAAACCTTGGCAGAGGATTTTGTAATAAAAAATTCAAAATATCCGATGGGTGGTCTCCTTATACTATTTTTAAAAATAAATGCTGAGGGAAATGATACTAAGGAAATTCGCAATTGATCGCTCAGGTACAAAATTTCAATAGAAGTCCTTGTAGGAATGACCATAAGTTCATTGGCGCATAGATGAATTTTTGTGTCTTTTATTTGAATATTTAAAGAACCTGAGTTTACGATCAGTATCGAAAAGCAGTCTCCCTTAAATAGTTCATGGAATGAAATTTTAGAGGTCAGCATTTCATCAATATGGACTTCCAAACCTAAAGGACTATATTTTGAATTTTTGTTTATCAAAACGATCTCTTTTTAAGAATTACAAACTGAATGGATGAATTATCCCTTATTTCGGTTCGAATGTCTTGATAGCATTCTTAGAAAAGAATTTGGCCATCAATGTAACTGAAATAAATAATAAATTTGTAGCTGTGGTCCCGAAAAACAGAAATGCCAAATTCTGTGGGTTGCCACTTTTTATCTCGCCATTTGTGAGATAACCAATTATTTCATCGTAGCTCAATAAGTCCACGATGAAATAAAGGCTAACTAGATTGAAGAGGATCAAAAACACTGTAAACACGTGTATTATTTCCTTTTCAATCAATAGGATTCGATGCAGCATCAGTCAGCTACAAGATTGCTTATCATAATCCTTATTATAAGTGATCTACTAATTGCAGTTAATGAATTATCGATAGCACCACTAACTCCTCCAACACGGTTACCAACAGATGTACCCCAATCTTCATCATAAGGCGGCTTTTTATCATAGTAGAGTGAATATCTGGCTATGGAGGATGTGGTGAGGATAATTCTCTTATCCTCAACACTAAATTCAGTATTGGTCATCACGGCGGATTCATACGAAATTATGGATTGATAGATCACTCCATACTCCTCGTTTTCCCATAAAAGTGCAGCGTTCATAAAACTGGAAAGACTAATTTTTGCCGCAGTTGTCATGGACGAATTTGCAATGACCTCATCCAGTTTAGCCTCGGGATTATTTACAATCTCTTGTATCTCTTCAAGATTAACAGGTACGCCTCTTTCCAAATTTAAAAGCGTCAGATCGCTATTCGCAGTTGAGATGGTTTCAATCTGTTCGCTAATTTGCGAAATTGTACTGTACTGATAGTTCCCTGCCAAGTAAGTCTCCAGTAGGTCATTATGCAACTTACCGACGTAGTCATAAACGTTCTCCGGGTTTTCAGGGGACAAGGTTTGTATCAGACGTGCCCCTTTTTCTGATTTCTTGTCGCTGACTTTACTAACACCAGTGTCAGCATTATCAATAGTGTCAGTGGTACAGGAAATAATTAGCAATGGTAAAATCACTAATCCTAATGAAATATTTTTCATGATTAAAATGTGTTAAATGGTACTGAGTACTTTTATTCTTCAGTTCATTTCACCCGGGTAAGCAGAACTTTAATCTGGCACGATGCCAAATGTTTTTGCTTTTGAATTCAAGGCAAAGCTAGAAGTCGAATTTCGACCTTGCAACACAGTGTATATGGATTTCCGGTAATTATGCTGTGGATTTTCTGAAAATCCACACCCTATTTTTTGTTAAAAATTCATCATTATCAATTGTTTAACTTATATTTGAGGTAATTTCTTGCAAAATATCCCAAAGACCTTTTTGTAAAGCATTGCCCTATGCTCAAAATGATTTTGTAGAGAAAAAGTTCCCAATTTTTACTTAACCTATGATTAAAAAATATCTATTTTTATTATTTCTATGCTTAGGATATCAAGCTTATGCACAAGAAAGAGCATTTAAAATTCCCGATACACTTCGAAGTAAAGATTACGATTATTTGTTTGAACGCATAAAAGAATTAGAAGATGGCAGTGCAAAACAATCACTGTATCTTCAATCCTTTTTACATAAAGCTAAATCAGAAAAAAATCCGGAAAAGATCATAGACGGATATAAAAATTATGTTCATCATTCGCCCGAAAATTTAAAACTGGTCTATGCAGACAGTATGATTTATGTTGCAAAAAAATCGAGGGATAATGCCTTGATTGGCTCTGCCCATCTGACAAAGGGAATTGTATATTATGCTCAGAAAAAACATAATTATGCATTAGACAATTTCCTAATAGCAAATAATTTCATTTCTAAAACCAACGATAATTATTTAATTTATAAGGTTAAATATAATATTGCCAATATAAAATACTATCTGAGGTTTTATGATGAAGCTATATCATTATTCCGGGAATGCATTACTTATTTTAAAGATGAAAATGCAAGAGCGTATCTAAATTCACTCCATTTAATGGGGCTTTGCCATAACAAAATAGGTAACTACGGTTTATGTTCAGAAACAAATGAAAAGGGTCTGGCAGAAGGAAAAAGGCTTGATAATAATGAAATGAAATCCTACTTTATTCACTCGGAAGGGATAAATCAATATTTTAAAAACAATTATGCAACGGCTATTAAAAAAATAACCTATTCGCTACCCGTTATAAAAGAGAACGAAGATTTCGCTAATGAATCTGTTGGGTATTTTTATATTGGAAAAAGCTACTGGGCACTTAATAAACCTGAAATGGCCATACCGTATTTCAGAAAAGTAGATGAAATCTTTGATACTAAAAGTTACATTCGTCCTGATCTCCTAGAGAACTACAAATTGATAATAACGTATTATAAGTCTCAAAATAATCTGAAAGCACAACTTCACTACATTGAAAAATTACTTAAAGCGGACCATATTTTAGATACTAAATACGAATATTTATCCGGTAGAATTCGTAAAGAATATGATACTAAAGAAATCATTTCGGAGAGAAACAATATTAAAACTCTTCTTGATAGAAGAAAATACAATGACTTCATTTTTATAGCCGTAATCACTTTTTTATTTTTCTCAATACTTTTCCTTGTCTATAGGCATATTAGAAACAAGAATTTGTACAGACAAAAATTTGAGGAGCTTATGAAAAAAAGCGAGGTCCCTAAAGTTCAAGCCAAAAATGCAAACAAAGGAACTTTAAACATTAATGAGGATACCGTTGCAGCTGTCTTGAAACAATTGGAAAAGTTTGAAAAGGATAAAAAATTTCTCGAAAAAGATATGATGGCAGCCAAGCTCACAGTAGCTTTCGGTTCAAATGCAAAATATCTTTCTAAAATAATTTACCATTACAGAGGGAAAAAATTCACAAAATACATCAATGATCTAAAAATTGATCATATCATTTCATTATTAAAAGAGGATAAAAGAATAAGGAATTATACAAACCTAGCTTTAGCCGAAGAAGCGGGTTTTAGTAGCACACAACGTTTTACTACTGCTTTTTATTCCAAAACGGGAATGCCGACTTCCTATTTTATTGAAGAGCTCCAAAAAGTACAGCCCTGATTGTTGGTTTACAATTTTTTTGCTGAAATTGCACTGACAAAACAAACTAAATCCTTAGAATAAAACACTTGTTTGATTCTTGAAAATCAGAATGGCTCTGATATTCCATAACTGATTCTACATTTATCAATTCCCCTCATAATTTTATAGAATTCTAAAATATTTAAATGCTAATTAATTCTTGTTTAGATACTAATTTTGTTACTGTATCGTATTGAAACCGTAGCCAATTAGTACATTAGCTGTTGTTTGTAAAGATAATAATTGTATATTTGTTCATAAATTATCATTGTTCACGTTTTCGTGAACAATATAAATAAGTGAACAGATGAATGAAAAAGAAATCATACAGCACGCTATAGATAATATCCAAAAGGAAGGTGCTATCAATGTGGAGTGGAAAGAACTCCACAATGACAATGCTATTGATGGTAAACTACTCCTCCAGTTGAATAAACATACCGTAGAACTATATGCTGAAATAAAAAAAGAACTTAGGAACATACATCTTGCTAAAATAGAAGAATTGGCTATTACAAAAAATCCTTTTATTATTGTTGCGCAACGTATATTCCCTAAGATAAAGGAAGAGCTACGGAAGAGAAATA
This sequence comes from Flavobacterium zhoui, assembly GCF_042787235.1. Taxonomy (NCBI): domain Bacteria; kingdom Pseudomonadati; phylum Bacteroidota; class Flavobacteriia; order Flavobacteriales; family Flavobacteriaceae; genus Flavobacterium; species Flavobacterium zhoui. Next base: position 113,564 of record NZ_JBHZPY010000012.1, on the reverse strand, counting down.
TTGCCTACATAGAAGCTAATGGTAATATATTCCTGAATAAAGATGAAATCTATCTCTACATTGATGGTAATACACCTATTGAATTAAAAAATAAAACAACTAATAGAGCCTTTACTAAAACAGGATTAAAAGTGATTTATCAATTTCTAATTAAGGATTGTATCAATAAAACCTATCGCGAAATTGCTGAATTAACTGATACCGGAATTGGCACTTTAAACACCATATTCAATGGTTTAAAAGAGGAAGGTTTTCTAATACAGCTAACCAAGAATGAACTCCAGATGGAGAACAGGAAAAAATTATTAGATAGATGGGTAATGGAATATGAAAAACGCCTTAAGCCAACATTAGCGATAGGAACATTTCGTTTCCTCAATAAAGACGATTTTTATAACTGGAAAGCTATTCCCCTTAAAAAGGGTAAAACAATCTGGAGCGGAGAACCGGCAGGAGATCTTCTGACCAATTATTTACGTCCAGAGGAACTTACCCTATATACCAACGAAGAAAGAAGCGATTTAATGAAAAATTACCGTCTCGTTCCGGACTTAGAAGGCAATATTAAAGTATTTAAACAGTTTTGGATAAACGAACAAGAAAACACAAAAACCGTACACCCACTCCTAGCCTATGCCGATTTAATGAATAAAGGAGACCGCAGATGTACAGAAACCGCACAAAAAATTTACGATGGGTATTTACAAGATCAGTTTTAAACAATTACAACAACAACCTCATATTTCAGAAATGCTTACGGCATTAGAAAAAGGACTGAATAAATATGGAATAGATTTTTACCTCGTAGGCGCTGTGGCACGAGATGTTTGGATGACGGCCATAAATGATATACCACCCAGCAGAGTTACCGGAGACATCGATTTTGCCGTTTTTATAAATGACAAAAACACCTATGCTGATCTCAGAGAATATCTCATCAACGTAGAAGGATTCATCCCTTACAAAGGCAATGGCTTTGTACTTAAATGGAAAAATATCATACAAATAGATTTAATGCCTTTTGGGGAAATTGAAGCTAAACCTTCTAATATAACAGTTGAAGGAACAGGACTTACCAGTCTCAATATGCCTGGTTTCAAAGAAATCTATGATTCCGGTCTTCCGGAAGCGGAGCTAGAAGAAAAACACCGCTTTAAATTTTGCACCTTACCCGGTATTGTACTGCTCAAATTACTTGCTTTTCAAGAACGTCCCGAAATAAGACGCGACGATATCAAAGACATTAGCAAAATCCTGAAGCATTTTTTTGATATGTATGCGGATGAAATATATGAAAAACACAATGATCTTTTTGGAGATAAAGATATCAACCTAAATTGGATTGCTGCAAGAGTTTTAGGAAGAGATATGAGTAAAATTGCTCAATTAAACGAAGATCTTTTTATCAGGATAAAAAAGATATTAAAGAAAAACACTATTGATATTCATTCCAGTGATATCGCCAAAATTATGGCAGAGTTTTTTCAAAACACGATCGAAGAGAATGTAAAACTGTTGGAACAGGTAAAAATTGGGTATTTAGAAAACTCATAGCTTATAAAACTACAATCGAATAACACCCTCAAGTCGCTTATAGCCAACATAATTCGTCTATATTGAATTACATGCCACAGCTACTCCTAAAAAGTGAGAATTTTAACAGCAAATTAGTTATATCTAATAAGCAAACTTTTTATTTTTACATCCTAATTTAATAAAGCATTATCATGAAAGATCTAGTTGCAAAAATCAACGCTGAATTCGAAACATTTAAAACAGAATCTGAATCACTACTTGAGAAAGGGGTCAAAGCTGCCGGAGCGAGAGCTCGTAAATCAACTTTGGAGTTAGAAAAACTTTTAAAAGAGTTTAGAAAAGTTTCTGTAGAAGAATCAAAAAAATAAATTCATCTTTAATTGCCAGCCCTTTGGATTTTCTGGAGGGCTTTTTTGTATTGACTATTGGGTTTGGACTTCCCTATCCCATAATTTAATATTCAAGTTTTCCTACCAACTGCAAAATAAGAACTTCCATTCCCTCATTGATTTTCTACAATGCCTCTTTAACTGTAAACCATAGTGCTCTATCAATCTTAGGAAAGCTTATTACTATTCCTGACTTTTGTGGTCATTCTATCTCATAGATATTGCTTACCACAGTATCTCCTAAAAAGCTTACTTCACAAATAGCTAAAACCTAAATATAAGTTGAAATGCAATAGTTTCTTTTTCAATTTGTAGTACATTTATCTTAGACTGGAAATTTTTTCAAAAGAACATTTTAAAATGGCACAATATGTTATCAAAAACAATTGAAACACTAAAATATTTACTATTGGAATATCGTTTTTATTTCTTAAGTATTGCATTGTTATTGGCACTCTTGATTTACAATCATAATGAAACTTTGGCATTTGAAAAAGAACTTATTCGAATAGAAAAAGAACTCCATATGAATCAAGCCATTTTCGAAAGAAGGCAAAAGGCATATGATGAAAAAGTAAAACAACAGCGAGAAAAACTCGAGCGTATGATAAAAGAGATCAAATCAGAGAAATAAAACTTATAAGCGATTCCGTTCAACCGGGGTTTCATTGTTCGTTCTACGCACGCAACAAAACCCTAGCTTTTAGGTAGCTCATTATTTTCAAATTATGATCAAATACAGAGATTTTTCGCGTAAAAGCAATAAAGGATAAATCAATTGTAAAATACATAAGATTTTAGTTTCTTTGTTTGATGAATTTTGAACCAGGATTTTTTAGTCGCTTTGAATTATTAATTAGCAGTATAGGTGTTGTTTTGGGGTTTTTCTTTGGAATAATACTTCTTGCCAAAACAAATAAAAATTCAAAAGCAAATTTATTTTTGGCTGTATATCTTTTAACATTAAGCTTGCGCACAGGAAAAGCGTTATTTCACAATTATTATGCAATTAGCGATTCTATTCTCACCTTATTTTTAGGCTTATTTTTATTAATAGGTCCCTGTTTATGGTTTTATGTAAATCTTTTATATAATAATAATAATAATAATGCTTCCTTAAAAAGGATAGATTGTTATCGGCATTATGCACCATTTTTTTTGGTAATGATTTTAACAGTGTTTGTCCCAAATAATGGAATTACGAACTTAGGAAATTTTTATTTGTTCTTATTCACACACGGTTTAATTTACTGTTGTTATAGTTTTTATTGGTTAGTAAAACACCCAAACTTTCATGATGTTTCACAAAAGAATGTGAAAATTAAAAATTGGTTAATTGCATTTATAGTAGCTACAACTTTAATTTTTATTCATGCAATATTAGTATTCTTTGATGTTGTTTCTTTTTATCCTAGTAGTGCTTTCTTGTTTTCATTTATAATTATTTCTTTAGCAATTTTGGGATGTCAAAATTTGTGGATATTTGAAGATGAAAAGAAGAAATATACTAATTCAACATTAGATAATACAAAAGCAAGTGAGTATCATAAACAGCTTAATCAATTTATGGAAAATGACAAATTGTTTTTAGATCCAGAGTTGACTTTAGTAAAATTAGCAGAAAGAATGAACATTTCTTCTAAGCAACTATCTCAAATTATCAACCAAATTGAAAACACAAACTATTCCCAATATATTGCTAAATATCGTGTTGAAGAAGCCAAAAAAAAATTAAAAACCCCCGATTTTTATAATTATAAAATTGCTGCAATTGCATTTGAAAGTGGTTTTAATAGCATTTCTTCTTTTAATGATACATTTAAAAAACTTACAAATACTACTGCAATTGATTATCGAGAATCATTTATAAAAAAATCAGAATTAGATTTATAATTTTGTTTGCCAGAATCATGAATTTAGTATCTGTTAGTAGTAATTTAAACGAGTTTTGCATAAATTCTTTAAATTATTCAAATGACTAGATTTTTCTTATTATTCCTCATTTTCCAATTTGTTCATTTTTTAGCCACTTTTAAATTGTATGTAAAAGCAGGTAGAAAATCTTGGGAAGCATTAATACCAATTTACAATGCCATTATATTAATGCAAATAATTAATAGACCTAAATGGTGGGTGTTTTTATTTTTTATTCCTATAATAAATTTAATAATGTTTCCTGTTGTTTGGGTTGAAACCATTCGTAGTTTTGGTAAAAACAGCACAAAAGACACTTTGTTAGCAGTCTTATCTTTAGGTTTTTATGTTGCCTATATGAATTATAATTCTGATAAATTAGAATACGTAAAGGGTAGAAACTTAAGCCCGAAAGCAGGATTAGGCGAAACCGTAAGTTCACTATTGTTTGCTATAATCGTGGCAACTATTGTTCATACTTATATTATACAGCCTTTTACAATTCCGAGTTCTTCTATGGAAAAGTCATTATTAGTTGGAGATTTTTTATTTGTAAGTAAATTGCATTATGGAGCAAGAGTACCAATGACAACAATAGCTTTGCCAATGGTGCATGATAGTATTCCTTTAATAAAAAATAAATCATATTTATTTAGTGATGATTTTTCTAAAAAAGAAACCTCAATATTAAATATGTTTCAATTACCTTATTTAAGATTACCCGGTGTTCAAAAAATTGAACGTAATGATATCGTGGTATTTAATCAACCAGCCGATACTCTTAGGGATATGGATAATTTTTCGCCTGATAGAAATTATTACAAACCTATCGACAAGAAAACAAACCTGGTGAAACGCTGTGTAGGAATTCCTGGAGATACTTTGGAAGTTAGAAATGGTTACGTATTCATTGATGGAAAACAAACTAAACTATCTGATAGAACAAAATTGCAGTTTTCATATACTATTAAATTTAAAGCTCAATTTTCTTCTTATGAGGAGGCGTCTAATATTCTAAAATTATATGATATAACCGATGGAATAGCTTACGATTCTAAATCTGGAGAATATTTTGTTCAAGCAACAGAAGAATCTGTTGCTAATGCTAGGAATAATCCATACATAGAAAGTCTTGAATTGAGAAAAAATAATAAAGGAGATCGCGATTCTAAAATATTACCTCATGACAAGAATTACAATTGGAATGCTGATTTTTTTGGACCAATTTACATTCCTGAAAAAGGAAAGACAATTGACATAAATGTAAATATTCTACCGCTTTATAAAAGATTAATCACGGAATATGAAGGTCATCAGCTATCGGTGCGAGGAAATCAGATTTTTATTGATAATAATCTTGCTACAAATTATACCTTTAAACAAGATTATTACTGGATGATGGGCGACAATAGAGATAATTCAATTGACGCTAGATTTTGGGGATTTGTTCCTTTTGACCATGTGGTTGGCAAGCCAATTTTTATTTGGTTAAGTTGGAATACTGATGGCAAAGGAATTAATAAAATTAGATGGAATCGAATGTTTACAACAGTTGGAGGCATAGGAGAACCGCGATCTTATCTCGTTTATTTTGTAATTGTTTTAATTATTTGTTCGGCTTACAATAGATACCGAAAAATAAGAGATGTCAAAAAGGAATAATTTTACTAATTAAAATCTTTCAAAAAAATATACTTTTTAAGTGCAATTTTGTAACCGAGTTACCTACAACGTCTGTTCATCTAAAAACCTCCAAACAAACTTTGTTTTTTTAATTAGGAAGTAAATATATAGGATTTAAACTACCTCCGGTTCCGTTCAACACAGGTTTCATTGTTCGTGCTGCGCACGCAACGAAACCTTTGCTGTTGCAGGTAGTGCTTTATTTTGATATTTTAGACTTCTTAATGTTCAAAGCTTTATGTTTTATCCATTGAACTGAAATATCAAATGGTTCTGTAATATTTTCAGAAGAAGTATTGTGTCCTAATTTAGAAAACAAAGTATATTCGAAAGGTTTACCTTGAGCTTTCAATGAATTTTATTGCTCCATACACAACTTTACCGGAATCTGTATATCTTTCTCACCAAAAAGCCAAAGTCCCGGAATTGAAAGAGTATTCAGAGAAATTTTTGGGTCAGCCGCAACGAATTGATACCTGTCTGGGTCATTTTTAGTATGTTCACGAGCTTCTGCATCAGTATGATTTTCCCAAAATTTATTATCTCCATTCGTGTAAAACTGAAATCGTAGTTGTTCTAAAGTTGTTATCGTCGGACAACTAAATAAAACCATAAATTCAATTTGTGGATTCTTGCGTGCAGTAATTGGAATTATCCATCCTGCTTGACTGAAGCCAACTAATCCAATTGGTGTTTTTTTATCTTTCAAATAGGTTCGAAAAGTGTTTACTGCTGAACTTGCATCGTGAGATAATAAATTAAGATTAGTAGTGTCAATATTATTAGTACCAACAGATGGCCCTACATATGCACCGCCCGATTCCCCAACTCCTAGTTTATCATATGTCAATACAGCAATACCCTCTTTGGCAAGACGTATTGCGAAGTCCATTTCTCTTTTTACAGGATCAGAACCGTGAACAATTACAACTGCTGCAACTGTTTTTTTAGGCGTTAAAATTGAGCCTGCAAGAGTGACGCCCTGACTTTCAAATTTTACATCTTGAATGATAAAGTCGGCCGATTGACAAAATACCATATCTGGTAATGTGATTAACAATAACCAAAGAAATAAGTTAGAAAAAAAGCTAATGTTCATTTTGGTTTACTATAAAAAAAATGTTTTGAATGGATTGCTTTAGCATTGCCTACAACGTCAATTCGTCTAAAAACCTCCGTTTGATCGTTTTATGTTTAATTATAAGGTAAATATAGGCGATTTAGATTACAATATTATTATTCTTATAAAAAAGAGATTGGATTTGAAGCAATAAAAAAAAGTCCGTAGAAAGCTTTAAAATTTTATAAACTCTAATTCTATATTATGTTGTGAACACGAAAGGAATCGTATTAATAAGCATTTAATTAGACTTGTTTTGATTTGAGCGCACAGGTAAATACCTGCGCGAACGATTGTGGTGATAAGTCTGCGCGGTCGGGGCAGTGTGGAGTATTTTCTAAAGAATCACGAAATTAAGCCATTGAGGCAAACCGCCGTTATAGCCCGTTTATGAATATTTTATATACTTATTTAAAAAGCTCTTTAAAGTAATGATTTTGTTTTTTTGATACCAATATAGTAACGAATCATCAAGCCCATCGAGTAAGTGAATAAATACTGGAAACTTGCATTCATCAATAAACTTTCTCCAATGTTTTTTTTTAAAAACAATTATTTGATATAGATCTTTATGATTTAAGTGAAAGTGGCTATCAAAATTTTTTCTGATTTCTTCTGAATCATAGTATCCATAAAGTTCATTCAAAATTTCTCGGACTGTGTAATAAAAATTTCGTTCAATAGAATGAAAGTCTTTTTTATTATAATAATCAAATTCAAACCAACAACCGTTATCTTCGCTAAAGTTTTTTAAATCGGGATCGTCCTTTAGATTTTGAAAAAAATCGGTTTCGAACAAGTACTCCTTAAATTCATCCATATGGTAACCCTCTATGATTGAACTATACTCTGGAATTATAAAATGGAAGGAATATGCCTTTTTGTATAACCGATAATTTATTGAAGAATTACTTGCCAAAGTCTTTCCATTTATTATCCATATCATATTTCGTTTACCATAGAAATTTTCTCTTTGTCAAATTTCCTCAGGTTTTATTGGAGAGTTTTGAACTTCAATCACTAACCCATTTCCTAATTGAATATCGGCACGGTGTAGAACATTATTTTCCGGATCTTTTAATATTACTTCTTGATTCTTCAATGGAAAATAGTTTTGCCATGAAAGATGCCATAAGGTTGTTGGTTCATACCATGAGTCACACTCTTTAGCTTTGTGGCGCCAATACTTATCCTTAACTTCGCCTTTGTTACCAATTACTATAGAATTACATCCAGGGCAGAAAGCTTTTTCTCCCGAATGTGAAACTTCAATTCTAAGATTTTTGTCGTTAACTGCGAATTTCATTTAAATGGTCTATAACGTCAGTTCGTATAAAAACCTTTAAACGAACTTTATTTAGTTAATCAGTGAGTAAATATATGGGATTTAAACTACAATTAAAATTCTTTTTACCTACTTCTGTTCCGTTCAACACGAGTTTCATTGTTCGTGCTGCGCACACAACGAAACTCTAACTGTTATGGGCTGGTTTTGTTCGTTATTTCTAATACTCTTTGGATTTCCTTAATCATATTTTCGTAACGATTTTTATTTTTTTCACTATCCCAAAATCTACTACCTAAAAATTTACTTTCTCTCGTAATAAATGGAATATTTTTATAACGATATACAAAATCGTTATCTAAACTTGCATTGAAATTGAATATAGTTTGTTTTTTGTCGTGAAGAATTTTTTCAGTAAAACTGTTTGCGACAATTACCAATTTTGGATTTATTTCTGTAATTAAATCGAGAGTTAATTTTGCTTGTTCTAGAATAAAGTTTCTATCATTTTGTGTTTTATATGAATTTTCTATATCGAGTTGCTTGGATTTTCTAAGATACAGTAAATCTAGAAATGTCCAATGTTCATTTATTTCATTCTGAATTTTAAAAAAATTTTTAAAATGAGGAACAGATTCGTTTTCTTCATAGGAAATTTTTGAGTTCAAAAATCTCCACGGATTTGATTGGGTAAAACCATACTCAACATCTTTTACAAAAGACGGTAAAGATGGATTTAGAGATAAAAACAAAACGTGATTTTTTAAAACACATTCAGGAAACATAGGCGCAATGGAGTTTTCATTTTCATAATAATTCGCCCATATTTTTTTTAGTTTTGGGTTAAGATAATCTTTAAGTGTAAATATATCCATTGAGGTTTTTGATTAATATTTTTTATATCCCTAGTACATTCCGACTTGTATTCATAATGTCCAATATTCCGCTATGAACTTGGTTTTCTTCAGTTTCTAATTGAAAATAAAAGTTACTTGAATGTGCGAATGGAATTTTATTCATTTTTTCTTGAACTGCCAAACATTCTTTTGTGTCTTTTTTCCAAGTTATTAGTCTAGTTTTAGTCATTAAACGTGATTTGTATGCTTGGATATGTTTTGTTAGACTTACGGCAATTTTGGATTGCAATTTATAGTAAGCTCTCCATTGTGTAACTGAATTATCTATTTTTTCAATTACGTCGCTCTTTTTTTCATTTAAAACATAATCAAAAATATCTCCTGTTAGAACGCATTTTTTATTGTTTTTTAAAAGAAGAATCTTATCGTCTTCTAATTTGAATTTTATCTGTAATTCAGTTGATACTTTTATAAATTCATTTACTTTTTCTTCTGGTTCAAAGTGAAATATCGTTTTTAGTTTTTCAGCATCTAAATATTCATCGCCTTGAGAATATGTGTTATAGGAATTTAACATCATTGTGAAGAATAAAAATAATTTTATTTTCATCGAAAATTTGGATTTAAAGTTCATTTTTTGTGTTTTGATTTGCGATTTTTTGGGTAAACTAGCCCATAACGTCCCGCTAGTAGGCGATGGTCGGGCTAAGTAAAGAAAAAATTTCGGATAGTCACAAGTTTTCCAAATACAAAACAGCTTTTCCATTAAGCCTAGTTCCCGACTATTGCTTACTAGCTGTAATGCGGTCGGCTTTCTTGTCTCACGTTATTTTGCTTTGCGTTTCTCAATTGTTTTTAATATTTCTTTTGTCTTTACGGCAATACTGTCAGTCGTGATTGAAATCATTTTTAACTCGTAATTGCCTATGTAAATTTTGTCAAGTTTATTAGAAACATTTGTCAAATTTTTGTTTACCTCTTTTAATTGAGTATCAGTTTCTGTTGTCTTTGGTTTGGTCGTAATATTTACGAAGTAAATCAGAACAGCACCACTAAAACAAGCTGCCACAACTAAATCACGAATTCTACTAATGGAAACAGAAAATTTTGTGGGTGTCCATTTGTTGTCAATTACTAAATGTTTAAAATTTCTCAAATACGAAATTCTTAGTCGTTGCCAAAGTGTTGGATTGCCATCAAGACTTGTACATTCCATATATGCCATAAGGTCATTCCATTGTTTTTTTAAGAACGATTTATCTTTGAGTCGAATTGGGTCAATCCAAAGTCTAAGTGAGATACTGCTCTCAATCGGTTTTTTATTTTCAGTCCCTGCAGGATAAATGGAAATGATTACAAAACCGCTGTCGTCCCTTTCAAATAATAGTGTTGCACCATATTCAGATAATGCTTTCCAAGAATTTCCAAGAGTAATTGTCTCAAATGGTCTACTACCCCAGAAAACTTCAACAACTCGATTATTGTCTCCACCTGCACGACTTCCAGGACAAACACTTAGCATATAAATTCTTTCAAATTTTTCTGCGTTTGGATCGTTGTCACGAAATGCTTTAAATGTTTCTTTTGCCGTCCCATAAAAATCGTCAAAGTCATTTCTCCTGTCTTGTCTTGTTCGTGCCATTATTTATTTGTTAGTTGTTGTCTTAAGCTGCCGCATAACGTCAGTTCGTCTAAAAACCTTCAAACGAACTTTATTTGGTTAATCAGTGAGTAAATATATGGGATTTAAACTACAATTAAAATTCTTTTTAATAAAAGCCATTTTCTCATTCTCAAAATAAAATAAGGTGTAAAAGGCATTAAAAAGCGCTGTTAGAATGGCAAAATATTGGGACAATCTTTTTAGATATTCTTTTAGTAGATTGTGGTCAATTAGGTTGAAGATCCGGCGCAGGTTGTAGGCTGATAAAATCAATCCTACATCGGCTGAGGCGTTTTTGATGGTTTTCTTTGTCATGATATAATAAAAGTCCCATTGGCGTTTTATCACTCCGTAGGGATGTTCTACAATGGCTTGTCGTCTGGGGTAGATTTCATAATTATTTTCGATTCTTATTTTATTTTGATAAATCAAATCCGCATACTGGGAACGTTCAATAAGTCTGCCTTTGGCATTTTTTGTGCATTTTGCAAAGAGTTTACAAGTCAGGCAGGCACTGGTTTTATAATGCTTCATCTGGGTTATTGATTTGCCGTTCTTTTTGGCGTACCAATTTCCATTGGTCGTTAAAGTTTCATTGGCTGGACAAGTATAAGTGTCGGTTTCTGTGTTGTATTTAAAATATTCTACATCAAAAGCGGTGTCAGGTGCATGTGCAGACACGCAGGGAATAGCGACGAGTACATCAACACCTAGTCGGTTAGCGTAATCAAACTCGCTTCCCGTGTGATATCCTTTGTCGTAAATAGCAGTAAAATTGTTGTGTCCCAAAATAGTTTTGGTTCGTCGCAACATGCCGCCCATCGCTTTGGAATCGTTTTCATTGGTTACTTTGAAATCAATGGGAATGTTGTGCAGCGCATCCTCTGTGGTTTGTACCGTGTAGGCCACTTCCGAGATGTTGTTTCGAGTCATGATTTGTCGGCTATCGGGATCTGAGGTCGAGATTTGGGTGACACCAGTTGTGTCGATCGTGTTTTGATACCCAATGTATTTTTGCTTTTGAATGCTATGTTTTTTTATCTTCTTTACTAGGATTTGTTTTTCTAGAACATCACCATCTTCTTTGGCTAAAGCCGAGTTGTATTCTTCGAGTCTGGCATCGATATAAGCAATGTGACGCTCTATTTTATTAGGATTGAAATTGTTTTTCTTGGAGTTTTGTGCTCTGAGTTTGGTACTGTCTCCTGCGACCAAAGCACCACCAATAAGTTCAAAGTGCGCTGCTAGTTTAACTGTTGCCCGAAAAATGCGGGCAATGGCTTTAGGGTTGTTTTTGCGGAAATTAGCAATGTTATTGTGGTCAGGAACTAAACCCTTCAAAAGCCACATGAGTTCAATGTTACGACTGCATTCTTTCTCCAAAGTTCTGGAGGAACGCATGCGATTGAGGTAGCCGTAAATAAAGAGTTTGAGTAAATCCGAAGGATGATAAGCGGGTCTTCCGTTTTCGACAAAATCGAAAGTGAATCCAAAATCAGCGAGTTTAAGACTGTCTACAAAAAGGACAATGAGCCTGATTTCGTTGTCTTGCGCAATGGCATCATCAATCGATGAAGCAAAAAGCGGGAGTTGGTTTCTGTTGGTTCCGTTGATGAATTTCATACTTAAATGTAATAAAAATCAACGAGTTATACAAATTATTTGAGAGATTTTTAATACAAATATCTAACCGGAAGAAAAGAGGTTATTAGACAGTTTGACGTTCCGCTGCCTGTGGTCTGTTGTGGGAGTTCGTAACCTTTCAATTTTCGGCTTAACGAAAATATGATTGCGAAACGGTAATTCCACTAAATCCCACAATAGCCACAGACAGCTGTTGCCAGATCGGTTTTATTTTTCGGTTTCGCTTTTCCACCGCTATTAAGTGAAAAGTATTTATAAATTATTTTATTATGAAATTATTTTCTATGTTTTTAAAACGCAAAAAAACTTTAGAATCTCTATCAGATAATAAGCAGCGGCTACTAAAGTCCCAATTGCTATTACCCAAGTCAAAAGAACTAACTGAAATTGATTTGAAGACTGTTGCTCTTCGAGAGCGTTCTGCCTTTCAGTCATCTCGTTGTTCCAATTTTCTTTCTTTTGGTTTTCTCGGTTTTGATTTTCGTAACCGCCGTTCTTTATAAAAACACGACCTTCAAAAGAGATATTATAAAAATAGTTTGTTCTTGGAGTGTCAAATAATTGGTCTGTTGTGTTTTCTGAATTTTGATTAACATAACCATCTTTTACTAATTTCAATAATGCTGATTTTAGTATTGCATTATCAATATTTTTTAAAAAGTCAGATTTTTTGTTAGCATCATTTCTTATATGAGCAAATTCATCATAATCAGTCTCTAAAAGATATTTTAAAAGCTCGTCTAAAATCTTATTTTCCATATTTTTCAATTTTTAACCGTTACGCCAAACTCCCTGGCAACTTGTATATAGACGAAACAAACCTTCGTATATACACCCAAATACAGGTAGATTGACGAAGGTTTGTTTGGCTTTATCGATTTTCAAATATATTAAAATTTTCTTACAAATAATAAAGGGAACTTTTTAATTGCTATAACTTTTCCGTACTGACAGGGTATATATTATGGTAGTTTTAGTGTTATTGTACTGATAATTCTTTTACCTTTATAAATCCGCGTCTCTTTCTAGCAGATGACTAATGTCGCTGTGCCACGGCCTGAGGAAAGTGTCTGGTTTTGTAATTTGTACCGCATAAAACAATAAAAGACGCCCCTCAGCATCTTTTATTCCTTCCTCCTACTCTTCCAATTACTATTTTTATCACAATCACTCCTAAGCTCATAAATCTTCGATAAAAGGTAAAGACCTAAAAATCAAACTACAATTAGCCCTGTTCTTATCGACCATTCTCAGCAATCGGGTTAAGTACCACACGAAAGGATTCGTGCGGCAGGGGGGAGTTCCTATGTTCGTGCTGCGTAGCCAACGAATCCTAGTTGCTGGCGACAAGTTTTTATTATTCAATTTTTCTTGCAAACCATTGAGTATGCTCTCTAGAAAAAGCATTTTCACAGTTAATTATAAAATCCGAAAAGTCAGACTCATTGTCAATTGAAACGATTTCTGCCCTAATTAAGACTATTTCATGAGCTGTTAAAGAATACGAGGAAGATAATTCATTATGTTTTTTAGCTTGAATCCATGTAAGTACTGAAGAAGCTCCAACAGCAATTACGTCAATCGGAAATTTTATGTTTGGATGCTGAATATTACATAACAATAGTATTATTGCTAAAGAATGTAATAAAACTGTTACCCAAAACCAAAGTGCACCTTGCCTTTTATTAAATTTTGCTTTCTTCGAATACCAAAGTGCTTGATTCGTAATCCGCTTAAGTCTATAAAATTCAAATCTTTCATTTCTATCTAAATTTCTAATTTGAATCATTGTATTGCTAATGGGTTCTTCTACGCTTGCTTGTAATCCAATTTTACCTATTAGGCTTTCATTTTGCGTTAGTATTGTTTTTAAATCATTAATGAAATGTTTTATGACTCCCGTATTGTCTTCTAACTCGTAAGGATGGGCTTTCATCATCCATCTCCAAGAACGTGTTTTAACTGATTCAGCGACCGCTCGTCCATTATACCAGATATCATGTGGTTTACTTACTCTTAACCATATAATTATTGATAATGTAGCTAAAAATAAAATTGCTGAAACAATTTTTAATACTGGTTCATGTACGATATCATCGTAATAAGTTAATGAAGCGGCAATAAATAATAAAACTAAATACGTAGCAATTCCTATAAAATATTTTTGCTGCTCTTTTATTGAAGACTGATCAGCAGATTGATACAATCCAGGAAAATCTTTTTCTATTATCTCTATTTCCATTATGGTCGTACTGTTATATTATTTGCGATTGGCATTGAGCGTTTATCAAACGCTTGATCTATATAAGTATTTGGTTTTGCAACAAAATCATCCCATTTTACTAAAATACAATATCTATCATCATCGGTCCAAGAGCATTTATTATTAGGAACATAATAATTACAACTAAATTCTTTTATAGTTGTTAAATCATTAATTGCAACAGATCTGTGAGTTTGTTTACAGTTAGGACATACAATTGAGCCAAGAAAGACATTATTATACATATGCGGTAAAACTATACCTAATATCCCATTCTGGGTATTACCAATGCCATGATACAATGAAGCTTGTAATTCTCGTTTGATGAATCTTTGTTCATAACCTCCCAAATTTTCATTGCTGACGGAACCTATTAAAAAGATTGTTACGGTTGATGTAGATAAATAGTCTTCACGAATCTTTCGCATAATGTAATCAAGGTTGTCCGAATTAATTGCTTTATCCAAAGAATGATCTATCATATCAACATCTAAATCTTGTTGAATATAATCTTTATAAAGTATGTCTTCAGTTTTAAAAGAAATAAAGCATCTGTGTCCCATATTATTATTTTAATTTTTTTATTAGTTCTTTTAAGTTTTTTGATTTCTTTAGCAAAGGCAATATTTTCTTATAAGGAATTGGAATAATTTGAATTCCAAATGCAAATCCACTAACTGAATACGTATTAAAAATTATTTCTAAATCATTTTTAGAAATGAAAAAATTAGAAAATTTGTCCCATTCTGGACTTAAACTATCTTCCCAAAACAAAGTATTTGGAGT
Source organism: Flavobacterium zhoui (assembly GCF_042787235.1). Lineage (NCBI taxonomy): Bacteria > Pseudomonadati > Bacteroidota > Flavobacteriia > Flavobacteriales > Flavobacteriaceae > Flavobacterium > Flavobacterium zhoui. The sequence goes on along the minus strand of NZ_JBHZPY010000012.1, from coordinate 98,424 downwards.
TTGCTCTTCCAGTTCTTGTTCAGTTGGCTCAGTCCATTCATTATATCTCTTTCTTAATTCTTCGTAGCAATAATTTGAAAGGAAATTTAATATAGTTTCGTGATCATCGTATTCGAATAAATCATCAAGTGTAATCTCGAATACCGGATTTAAAATATAGTTATACGCTTTTATATATGATAATCCATGAGCTCCACCACTATAAGCATAACTATCTTCACTTAAACTTACAATAGATTTTGTTATTAGATTAGGAAAAAAAGTAACATCAAAACTCCAACCGATCTGTAAACTGTATGGTTTAATTAATTTACCTGTAATCTCATGAAATTGCTTCCTAGCAAATGTTGTGTGTTCAATCTTTTTGCCTTTTATTATTTGATTTAGTTCATTTAAATTTGGGTTCGATTCGTCAATAAACTGAAAATATTTGTTGTTGATATCGAATCTAATTTTATTGAAATATTCGAAAACTTCTTCTTTTTCCTCGTACTCAAATAACTCCTTCTGAGCTATTTGTTTGTTATCGAACTCAACATATTTTTGTCTTTGAATTGATAATGAAGTAAGAACTAAATTGAAACAATTTTTACTGTCGTATTCAACCCATTGAAATTTAGATAATCTATCTGGAACTTCACAATCATTTATTTTTAAAGGAATCAGATATATATCTTCTTCAAGTTTTTCTTCATAATATTCAAGAGCTAGCTTAAATTCTCGTTGAATATATCCTCTTTTTTGCACTGAATTACTAGATAAAAGTAAGATAATATAGTTAGCTTCTCGTAACGCTTTCCTTATTATAAAATTCCAATCTTGCCCTGGCAAGAGCGCTTTTTTATCTAACCAAGGGCGAAAACTGTTTTCTTCTAAAAAATCATGAAGTTTTTCGGCAAATGCAAAATCTTCTTTTGCGTAACTTATAAAAACTTTATCGTGCATTAAAATGATGATTTATATTAATTCTAAAGTCAATTAGTCAAACTTTCAAACGAACTTTATTTTATTAATTAGTAAATATATATGATTTAAACTACATATATTATTTTTAAAACTACCTCCCTGTTCCGCAACGCAGATTTTATTGTTACCTTTTCAAGCCCAACGAAACCTTAGCTGTGACAAATCTGTTTTTCATTTTGCATAAGTTCTTATAGCCTGAACAATACTTTCTGTATTCCATTTAACATCAGCAACAGAATATTTAGTAACAGTTTTCGAAATTCTTTCTTGACCCCATGGAGCTACCCCGATAATCGGAATGTTATTTCCATGAGAAGTTAATATTTCCCATTCAATCCAATCTGAATGAGATGCGTAAATTCCTGAAATAGCTAAGACAACATCTGATTCTAGTATTTTTTTCTTTAAAACAGCTTTTATATAGGCTGCACTCAATGAGTTAATAGGTTGCTCCTGAGTAGCTTCTTTAAATTCCACATTAAAATATCCTCGTTGATTTAATAAATTTTGTAAGTTCTTTAAATCGTCTGGATAACTCCATGAATGACTAATGAAAATTTTATAATTTTTTGCCATAGCTTTTAATTTGTTATTTCTATTAGTTGTTTTTTACTTTTTTCAAATGTTTCTATTTCCCAATCTAATGAATTCTCTAAAAACTTACTTTCAAATTCTTTCGCTTTATCTTGCATATCAATTGATAAATAACAATGTGATAAAGTTGCATAAACCCATTTTGTGTCAATTCTATGGTGAAATTCATCATCATTAACTTCCTTTTCCAAATTTTGAATTATTTTTTGTCTTGCTATTTTCGCTTCAAAATTGCAATAAATTTTTTCGTCACTTTCTTCTATTACTTTTGCTTTTAGATTTAAGCAAAGAGCATAATTTTCTCCTGTATAATAATTTTCATTTATATTCCAACCTTTTCTGTAATTATCAATTGCTCGATTTAAGAATTCTATATCATTATTTAATAAATACAATCGTTTATAAATTGCTCCTATAATTCCAAGAGTTTCTGGGTCAATTGACGGTAATAAATCTTCTATAATATTTAAAGCATCTGACAACGCAAGTTGTTCAGATGGTTCTTTTGATTTATATCTGCAAAGTGATTTTTGTTGAACAAAATACGTTTCACTTTCAATTAGTTTACTTGCTTTGTCCCAATATTGATAAGCCTTAGAAAAATCATTTTCCTCCATTAAACTTTTTGCATTTTCTACTATTGCAAAAATATGTTTTTCTTTGTCGGCTAGTTCGGTTATAATACTTTTGAATTCACCATCTGGTAATTTTGGAGGTTCAATTGAATTAAAATATTCATAAAGTGGGCTGTCTGCTTGTTGATTTTTGGTTATCGCATTAATTAAAGAACTTAAAGCTTTTACACAACGCTCTGCTTCATCACTTCCAATATCCTCTCCTAGATGTGTATATTTGAATGTTCGCGTATGGTCTAAATCAAATGGAACTTTTCCTTCCCTTTCTTTTATTACTATTGTTGAAAAAGGTTTTACAGCATGCCTAATTCCTAATTCATAAATTGCATTTGGATTAAAAGTTGAAATATCAGCAATTACTAAATCAGATTGAATTAAAAGTGCATACATACTTCTATCAATAATTCCACTATCTTGAATTTCATCTGCTCTCACACATTCAAATTCGGAAAGTAAAACTGCTGGCTGAATTATATTTTTATAGGTTTTATCTAAATCTAGAGTCTTTCCTGTTGATGGGTCAGTCTTTTTTCCAAATCCCATAATTACAAAACATATTTTTTTTTTCATATTTTTTCGTTTCTGTACTGTTTAGGTCACTTCCCACAAACTAGTAATTGAAATCAATAAGTTATCCCTTTTTATACTTTTAAATCGATTTATACTATTACCTTACCTTGTAAATAAAAGCTTTTTAAATTGTACTTACAATACCCACTTTTAGTGATATTGCTAAAATTGTAGGAAGTAAAGGTATTCCATAATAATTTTAATTTGTAACAGGCTTTCACAAAAACAAAACTCATAAAAAAAAGACACCTCACATCATGTTTTATCGTCTATCCTTCCCCCTACTCTTGCAATCCGTGCCCGGACTGTATATCAAAATGAGTCTAAAAACAGAACATCTAATTGATTTACTAAACCAGCATAGTTTCTGGCCGATTAAAATGATCATTATTTTATCTTAATAAATAACGCACGAATTGCAAAGCTGCTCTGCCGGCTAAGATTAGCTTTATTACCTAAATATATAGTATTACAATTGATTATTGAGGTTAAAAAAGAATGATGTTATTGTAGTTTAGGATGGTTGTGTATAAATGACATGTACCACACAAAAGGATTCGTGCGGTAGAGTTCCGCCGCGTGGTATAGTGGCAGTTAATTTAAGAAAAATATTCTGTGTGATGAAAGATTTCGGGAAGCCGTTAGTTTTCCGGCAGAGCACTTAGGAGCTATTACGCCAAACGGCTGGCTCTTTCTGCTTTTTAGAATGTGGATAACTTTAAGTTTAAAATTGATAATTATGTAATATTTTTGTAAAAAAACTATTAAATATGAAAACATTAGAATTGTATTTTCAAGAACAGCCAATCCGTTTTATTGTAGGTAAAAATGATCAGGTTAAGGTGAATGGTAGTGACATGGCAAAAATTTTTAATAAAAAAATTCAAGATTTTTGCGATTTAAAAACTACGAGAGAATTTGTAAAAGCGTATTTAGAAAGTGAAAACGTAAATCCTGCGAACTCAACTTTAAAAAGAGATGATGTAATTTTTAACAAGCCAAATTTTCCAGTGATGCTCAACAATGTTTTAGCTATTAAAGCAGCATCTTGGATAAATTCTGATTTGGAAATTTGGATAATGAAAACTATAGATGATTTAAAATTTGAACACTATAAAGCACATCTGAAAGCGGTAAGTGCTCATGAAGAAGAAAAAATTCAATTTGAAGATTTAAAGAATAAGGCGATTAAGGAACAGAATGAATTAGCTCTTTTAATAATTGAAAGTCATAATAGATTGGATCAATTTAGAAATGATAGTGTAAGTGCATTAAAAAAGAAAAGGAGACAAGTTCATAATACACTTTTCACTAGAGAAGAAGAACTAAAATAAAATGTTTTTTATTTGCAGGGTATTTGTGAGCATGCCGCTAACGACTTGCTGCTTTGAGATGGCTGGAAATTCATAACCTTTCAGTTTTCGGCTTAACGAAAATTTGATGCGAAACGGTAATTCCACTATACTCCAGCTAGCTCAAAATGACCGTTGGCAGATCGTTATTTTATATATTTTCCATCTTTAAAGTTTTGAACTTCTAATAAATTTCCATCTATATCATATAAATTTAGTGTTCCATTTTCGTCTTTTAGAGTGCCTTTATCTAATTGCTTTCCATCGCCATCTAAACAATTAATTATATTCATTAGTTTTCCATCAATATATAATCTTTCAGTATAAATTTTTCCATTAGTATGGTACCAATTCCATTGATCAATTAATTTTCCATTATCTAATTTTCCAATTCCTTCTTTATTTCCGTTTTCGTAGAAAAACTTCCATTCTCCGTCTTGCTTTCCATTATTAAATTTACCGATCTGGTGCAATTTGGCATTTTCGTGAAAAATTTTCCAAACACCAATTTCTTCTCAATTAAGATATTTTCCTTTTTGAAATATCTTTCCGTTTTTATGATAAAATTTCCACTTTCCATTTTTTAAATTACTTGATGTTCTCCCGATTTTTTTAATTCACCACTGTCATAAGTTTCTTTTGTCAGTTTACAAGAAACAAGTAATAAAGTCGTAATAATTACGATAATAATTTTTTTCATAAATTAATATTAATTTTTCTACGTTTCGATTAATAATGTTTTCCAACGTTATGCCGCTTTGAGATGGCTGGAAATTATTAACCATTTAGTTTTCGACTTAACAAAAACAGGAATTAAAAACGATAATACCATTGAATTTGCAATAGATAGAGAAGAGTGTTAGCAACCGTTTTTTAAATTTGATTTTTGTTTAAAACTCCTTCATATTGTGATTTTTTCCAAACTTCAGCAAAATCTTTAGATTGAGATTGATTAAAAATTTTCATATATTCATCTTGTCCAAGAACCTCATGTGCTTTAGCGAAGGAAAGTTTTTCAGTTTTGTTTTTTTCCATATACTTTAAAATTTTTGGATGTTTATTTATTAAAGCATTTTGTCGAATGTGCCACTCCTTTTGAATTCGAACATGATCATCGACTGATTTGTTAGTCATTTTGGTTAAATAAATACATTCATCAAAATCATTTCTTTTCACATATTCATAAACTCCAGTATAGCCGAACCAGCCATGCAAATTTATTGAAAATATTTCCGAGCCAAGATTTATTGGAAAGTCAATTCCTTGACTACTTACATCAAAATTAAACACTTCGTTTTTAAAATAGATATTTAAAGTGAATAACGCAGCCATAATTTCGAAAAGGCATTTTACGTTAGCAAAATTTAAACTGTTTCCTCTGTCATGTTTTAAATTTTGGTAAGAATTGTTCCATTTATATGTTAAACGTTCAGTGCCTGTTCGTTTTTCATTTTTAACAAATGGATAAATAACTCGATTAGTTAGATAGCAATTTGGTGAGCTGATAATTATTACTTTTTTTTCGAGAAGCCATAGCTGATTCAAATGTTTTATAGCATCTTCATCATATTTTATTTGTTGAGTTTTTGTACCATCGTTAATTAAGTACAAATCTTTTGATATTGATTCAATCTCAATTGCGGCACGTAAAATTAAATCTGAAATTTTTAATGAATAAACATTGATTTGATTATCATCGATGTGAATGTCAAACATTAGGTCGACAAATTGACGCTCAAGATTTTTAAAAACTGGCCAATAAATATTAATCATTTGTTTTAGTGTAGAGTTGGTATAAAATGAGTGCTAACGTCAGTTCGTCTAATAACCTGCAAACAGAGTTGTTTTGTATTAATTATTAAGTAAATATAGCCGATTTAGATTACAATTAGTTTCTTTTTGTAAAAAAGAAATGGGATTGGAAATACTAAAAAGTAACCTAAGAAATCTTTAAAAAGGGTTATTTTTGCTTCAAAAAACAAAGCCATAGTTTTTAAGTCTTGTATTAATTCATTTTGCTCAATTAAGTTGAATATTATCTTGAGGTTGTAGGTTGTGAAAATGAGTCCCACATCAGCGGAGGCATGTTTGATAGTTTTCTTAGTCGGGTGAGAAGTAAAACCGTAGAACCAGTAATTAGAACATTGGTTAATTTTACTAATATGACGCGTGTAAATACTAGAGAAATTAAGCAAGCTAGCAAACACGTTTTTATGCCAGCATTAACCTATAATTAGAAGAAATACTTGAAGTTTATCACCAAAAGACCAAAGATAAAAGCAGGAATTGTAAGTGAAATACAAGCACAGGCACATATACCAACTTCTCTAAAAACCGCTTTCCATGACTTGAAAAACTTGTTTTTAAGCACCTTAATATTAAAAACGACAACTTAAAACAAAAATAAGCCTCGCTTAAATGAGCTTAAACGAGGTTGTTTTTTATAATTCCTTTTTAAATTTTACTTTTTAAGAGTTGCGCTACAGCTACGGCTGTTAGGCGTTCGTTATTTTTATTCCATCAAAGAAATAATTCAAAATATATTTATCAAATTCGTCCAAATTATTTGTTCTTTCAATAGTGGTTTCTTTTCCTATTTCGTTGAACTTTTCAACTACTTTATGTATTGTCAATTCACTATCATAAAAATCAATAATTCTGGATTCATGAATTTTTTTTGAAATCATTCGCGGCAAACCATATTCTTCTAGTTGGAATACAACTTTAGGAAGAAATGCGTTTGAACACCACTTTATGAATTTTGAAATATCATATTGCTTATTTACTAAAATTCTTTTTTGTAACGTATTTAAATCATTTAAAAGTGCTGAAAATTTATAAGTTACATTTCTTTCTAATAGAAAAAATGTATCAATTCCAACATCATAGTCTTCAAGTTCTTTTAGTAGTTCGGGAATTGATTTAGTCCAATTATAAGCCATTATTTTTATGAATTCAACAAAGGTTTTATAACTACAATCCCAGTTTCCTGGTTGTAATCTTATGACTTTATAAAGTAGTCTATCCCAGTTTTCGGGCTTAAATTCATTCAAGTAGTATAAACCATTCCATTCGTCAGGGTTTTTAGTTAGGTCAATTGCTATAGTTTTTATTAATTCAGAATTGCTTGATTGAAATACGGATGTCGATTTCAATTCTTCATACACTTGAACACCTACAATCTCATTCATTTCATCGTTGTAGAACTTTAATTTTGCAACTTGCTCTTTCGTTAATAATCCCTCATATTTTGTTTCGTTTAAGTCTCCTAGTATTTCATCTGGAAAAGGAATGTCTAGTTGAGTTTGACCTTCCTCTGGTGGTTGTTCTAAAATGTAAATCTTACCGATAAAGTGCTTAAACATTCTACCACCTCTGCCAATAATATTTTTATAAGTGAAGTCGTCCAATTTTGCACTTCCTTTTCTATTTCTCCAAATTATGACGTTTTCTGCAGAAGTGTTAACACCTTCAATGATTGAAGATGTTGAAATTAAATTTCGTATTCCAGTTCCTTCTTCAAATAATTTTACTTGAATTTGACTTAAAGAACGATGTAAGCGACCATTATGAACACCTATTTCACGACTAACTAATTTTGTTAAACTCCAATTAAAATCATAATTCGTTGAAAGCCAATCTGCAAACATTTCAAGAAGTTCATTTTTAACAGGTTCATATGTAGCAAGAAATAGTATGGTTAAACTATCTATGTTGGAGTACGTACCAGCATATATTAACGATTTACCTTTGTTTTTAGATAAAATTTCTAATAATGCTACGCTTTTTTCATCATTATTTTTGATTTGATTATATAGTTCGTGTTTTTCTAAAAAAACGGTATTAAAATCAAGTCTAATAAATTCCATATCCTCTGTAAATGGATTGTTGTCTAAAGACGTGATATTTGGTGCTAAATAATATTTTTGATTTGATTTAGCTCCAAGTTTAATCATTGCTCTGATTAAACTTGGGGACCTTTCTTTATCAAATTTACTACTTGCTTTATAAAATTCATCAACTATCATAATATCGAACGATTCTACGATGTTGACGTAATTCATTGCTCTTTCTTGCGGAAAAATAAATATGTTTTTATCGGATAATTCAACATCAGAGGTTGTTATAATTTTATATTCGTGAGCAAATTTTTTATATAGCCTTCTTCTAGTTTCATCAGTTAGCGCTAAGGTTGGCACTATTATTAATACGTTATTTGGTTTTTTAATTTTAATATACGCATCAATTACAAAGCTTTTACCAAAACTCGTTGGTGCACTTACAGCAATGTTTTTTCCTTCCAAAAGTTTTTTAAGCAAAAAAGATTGTTCCCTATGGAGTGTTAATGGGTTCTCTTCGCCAACATCTACTTTAAATGCGTTATAAATAAATCTTTCTTCCCAATTTGAAGTTTCGATTTCTAAATATGGGAAAAGACCTGTTTCTCTTATTAGATGATTAACTAATGGTGTGTAAGCTAATTGATTAGTATTGTGATAATCTAACAGTTTAATGAGCTCTTGTCTTGCTTCATTTTCTTGGTTATCAATTAAAAGTCCATTAATTATATGGCATCTGTCAAAAATTTGTTCTTGCATATCTAATCTCTGTAAGCTTTAGCGATTTGAATAAATTTATCTACGATTTTAGCCTTGTCAGCAATTGGAAATAATATTATATGGAAATTGACCTTTTCATATAAATGCACGTCAGTGCATTTCTGAATCTGTTTCTTAAAATATTGAGTTGCTCTATCTTTATGGTAATCAATAATACCTTGTTTATATTCTGCGGTCAAACTTGTTCCAAGTTTTGTCTGTTCACATTCATATAATAGTAATATTGGAATATTTAATATTGGCTTTATGTTGTCAATAGATTCGTCTTGCGAAAGACTTGCTTTTATTTTAATTCTTAAATCTTCAGAAATTTCTTCAAAATCGTTGATATCGCTTAAGTTGGTAATTATACTATTCTCTTTTTTAATTTTCTCTAAACTTATAGAGTCCTTTACAGATGCGACAATTGCGTCTAATCTTGCATTTTCTATGCTGTTATAAAATTTTGATTCTCCAAACCAAAGTGAAAATGAATCTTCTGACTCTATAACAATATGAACACTATCAGAACCTTTGGCTTCATCTTTTTGATTTTGCTTATAGAAAATTTTAGGTACAATTGGCAATGCTGAATAATGATTTTTCATTATTCCATAAAGTACAATTTCGGCAATTTCACTTCCTCTTCCAATTGCGTCAACTGATTCAATTAAACGTAGTTTTTTTGCTGATTCTGTTAAAATAGAACCTTCTCCATCATGTAAAAGTGCTTTCCTTTCACTATGACTTAAAGCAGTTTCCTTAATATTGTTCCAGATGAATTTTTGAAATTTATCATATCTCCATTCTCCATTTTCAAAATCGTTAATTATTCCAAGAACTGATTTGTTATTGGTCGGTTTTAAAGTGTCGTCTAATTTGACGTCATCAAAAATTTCATTTAATATAATTTCAAATTTCATTCTGGTTTTTTTATAATGACGCCTAACTTATATATAACATCAATAAGTAACGCTTTTTTTTTAAAAGTTTTACCATATTTCAAGCGATATATTCTAGTTGGTAAATAAAGTCTTTTATAACTATTGTTACAATACCCACATTTAGTGATATTTTGGGTTAAATTAAAGAATATAATTGTAAGTAAATTTAATGCGACATATTTTTCATTTCTTTCCTCTACACCTCCAACTACCATTTTTACTATAATCCCTCCTGAACTCATATATATTTCCCTCTTGTATGCTCAGCGGGGATTATTGAGGTCAAAAAAGAATGATGTTATTGTAGTTTTTGGATGATCATCTACAAATGATATGTACCGTACAAAAGGATTCATACAGAGGCAGCGGTGGACACGAGCGAGACACTCGTGCCAGCTTTAGATTTGTTCTTAATTGATTTAGATTGTAGGCACAAGCGAGACGCTCGCGCAAGCAGGGGTTCTCGCGCTTGTGGCTTTTGCGGGCTTCGAAGACGAGTATTTTCGGCTAAATGAAAATACGATTTAAAAACGATAGCTCCACTAAATTCCGCAATAGCCACATACGTGTGTTGGCAGACGTATTTATTACTTTATTTTTAGTTTAGTTATTATGCTTTCTAATGCGTCAGATTGTTTTTCCGATAATTTTCCTTTTTTCGAACAATTTTCTTTAAGTGAATTAACGAAAGATATGTCAAACCAAGTATTTTCTTCTGCCCATTTTAAAACCATATTTATTCTATTTAAATGAGAATTTGTTTCACTACTTGTAAAGTCTATAAATTTCTGATTTATTTTTTTTTTAAATTCGAGCTGTTTATAAGACAAATTTCGTTTTCTAAAAATATCTAAATAAAACTTATATTCGGTCTCATTTATTATTCTTTTCTTTTTTAAATATTCTACAACTTCTTCGCTGATACTTTTTGAAAAATCATTTTTAATTTTATTGATTGATAGAAAAATTTTATTTCCGTCATCTATTCCAAGAAATTTATTTACACAACAATTTCCAACTTCTGCATCGTTTTGATTTTTTGTGTTTTTAATTATGCAAATATTAATAATTGGAAAATGTCCGCACAAACAAGTTTGAGGTTTTTCACTTTGATATGCATATTCAAAATTCCATTCAAATTTTGCAGATTCCCAATAATGGGAAACACTTAAATTTATTATTTCTTCGGTTAATTTATAGTGCATTTTTCGTCGTTTTTGAGAATATGTCTGCCAACTAGTATATAACATCAACAAGTAACGCTTTTTTAAAGTTTTAACACAACTCAAGCTATACATCCTAGTTGGTAAATAAAGCTTTTTTAAACTATTGTTACAATACCCGCTTTTAGTGATATTGCTAAAATTTAGGCAGTAAAGGATTCCATAATAATTTTAATTCGTAACGGGCTTTCACTAAAAAAAAACTCATAAAAAAAGACACCTCATCAGCATCTTTCTACCCCTTCCCCCTACTCCTCCAACTATCATTTTTATTATAATCTTTCCTAAATTCATTTATTTTCCCGCTAATATATGCACCCACAGGAACAAGCACTATCAATATTATTATTTCATACCATTCCATATTTCAAATATAAAAAGATTAGATCATATTTCATTAAGCATGAAATCATTAATCGATTATGACAACTATTAATCCTGAATTGATAAGTATTCATATCGTTTTAAAACAAAAAAAAGATGTTTAGGCATCTTTTTTTGTTTTTTTATCTAAGTATTTGTCAATAATTGAAATCCCGTACTCTTTTTCAAAATCGGAAAAAAAAGTTGATAAGGCTATTTTTTCTTTTGTACAAATACTAGTTATAGTTGCAAAAGGTATATTATAACCATCTGAAATTTGTAATTTAGTAATAGTTGATGTCGCTAAATTGCAATCTTTTGCATACTTCCTTTTTGTAACTTCTTTACCATTTTCATCAACCCTGTTGATAATCCAACGCTTAGAAATATAATTGCAGATATACTTATTTACAAGCATATTCCTTTGTGAAGTCTTATTTTTATTACTGTTTTCCGTCATTATATTTTCTCTAATTAAACAAATTAAAATAAACATCATGAAAAAAGCGTTCGCGATAGCGAACAATAAAATAATTTATATTATATTTGCATATAATCATTTATGGTTTGTATTTTTGCGACTCTTCAAACAAAACATTGAAGCATTCGCTTTGAATCTCGTATCAGAAAACTGGTAATTTTATAGGAACGAGAAGATAAGTAAGATGCTCACGTCCCATGGCGTGGGCTCACTTATTGTTCCCCGGTATACCAGTACCTCTGATATGATAAGCTGAGTTCCATGCCATTTTTTTTGGCCAATACTTTTGTATTATTCAACTTCCATTCTTAGCACCGCTTCTTCTTTTTCATAGTCTCGCAGCAGTTTAATCCGCTAATACCCGCATGCCTATGAAATAAATACAAAATACTACTTACCTAATGCCTGCACCGAAAGGGTCTTTTGAACAATACACCTAGTTAATTTAATTTGAATTTGTTAATAAAGGTGCAGGTTATTTAGCCGCAACAACAACTCATAACCCTTAACCAATAAAAAAATGCCTATGAAATACTACAAACAAATACAAATAGGAATAATTATACTTTTTATAGTAACGATGTGCCTGTGGCTTTATAGTTGCCATTGTTTCAACGAAATAGATCTTCCTAAGTAGAACAAAAAAAGGCAATCGAACTCTTCTTGGTAGTTGAATAGAGGACCATCGCTAACAAAACTAACGTTTCAATTAACTAACCCAATACTAATTAATAATATGAAGTACTACAGACAAATAAAAGCTGCGTTAATAGTAGCCTTTATAGCTCTTATATTCCTTTGGCTTTATGGTTGCGCCCGTTTTACGGAAAGCTAATATATGTTGAATTTAAAATGTTGCATACAGAACCCGAAAAAGAAATAGATAACTCCAATTAAATGATGCCTATGATAGAATAATAACTAAGCCCTTCGACTGCGCTCAGGGTGACAAAAATTAAGCGCATAAAAAAAAAGGCCCTCTAACTCGTGACCAAACTAGCATAGAGGACCATCGCTAACAAAACTAACGTTTCAATTAACTATACCAATATTATGAAAAAAAATTCATTTTACAAGGGTAGTTCGGCTTTTTGGTACCTGATTCTTTTTGGGTTCTTATTAACCTACACCCCTGTTCCAGCAAAAACCATACTGAGGCAAATACAGTATCTACCTCAACAAAGTCAAGTAAGCGGCACCATTACTGATGGTATAAGTCCCTTAGCAGGTGTAACCATTTTCATAAAAGGTACGCCAAAAACTGCAGTCTCTGATTACAACGGGAAATATGCGCTAACAGCCTCGCCCAACGACATTCTTGCTTTTACTTACATAGGCTTTGCAACTGTTACAGTTCCTGTAGCAGGTCGCCTTGTCATTAACATTCGGATGCAGGAAGACGCGACCGCACTGCGGGAAGTCAAAATCAATGCGGGCTACTATTCCGTCAAAGAAAGTGAACGTACTGGTAGTATTGCAAAAATAACATCCAAGGATATCGAGAAACAGCCAGTTACTAATGTACTGGCCGCTATGCAAGGACGGATGGCCGGGGTTAACATTACCCAAACCACTGGAACGCCTGGTGGTGGCTTTGATATCCAGATACGGGGACAAAATAGTTTGCGAGCTGAAGGGAATGCGCCGTTATACATTATTGATGGTGTTCCGTATTCCTCAGACCCAATTGGTTCCAATTTTACGGCTACCATTTTCCCAACAACTACGAGTCCTCTCAATAGCATTAGCCCTGATGCAATCGACAGCATAGAAATACTTAAAGATGCTGATGCTACCGCTATCTATGGATCTCGAGGTGCCAATGGTGTAGTGCTGATTACCACTAAAAAGGGGAAGAAAGGCAAAACGCAATGCACTGTAAATGCATCAACTGGAGTCGGGCAAGTTACCCGCTTTATGAAGCTAATGGATACCAAGCAATACCTTTCGATGCGGGCACAGGCTTTTAAGAATGATGGCTTTACGCAATATCCGGATTGGGCGTACGATATCAACGGCAATTGGGATCAAAACCGCTACACCGATTGGCAAAAAGTACTCACAGGTGGTACTGCCCAAATAACAGAACTGCAAGGAACCTTTTCTGGCGGTTCAGAAAGCACTCAATTTTTACTGGGTGGCAATCATCATATAGAAACTACCGTATTTCCGGGCGATTTTAAGTATAAAAAGGGAGGCGTGAACCTGAATATAAATCATACTTCCGAGAATAAAAAGTTCCGCCTGACCTTATCCACAAATTACACTGTACAGGATAACGATCAACCTTCATTTGACTTTACAGTCGATTCCCGCAGGTTATCCCCAAATGCCCCCGCTTTATATGACAAAGAAGGCACTCTAAATTGGGAAAATGGCACTTGGGTGAATCCTTTAAGCAATTTATACGGGGTGTATAAATCAAGAATAAATGATTTGGTGGCCAATACCGTTCTGTCATATAAAATTCTGCCTTCTCTGGAAATAAAAAGTAGTTTCGGCTATTCCGACACCCATAGTAGGGAAACGCGCATAGCACCTTCTACCGTCTATAACCCTGCTTATGGATTAGGCCCAGAATATTCAGCACTTTTTGTAAGCAATATAGCGCGAAGATCGTGGATCGCAGAACCGCAAATTGCATATAAAACAGAATTCGGACAAGGCGAACTAAATGCGCTACTTGGAAGCACATTCCAACAGCAGCTTGCGGACCGTCTCACTGAATATGGTGTCGGATTTACATCAAACAGCCTCATTTATGATTTAGCTTCTGCTTCCAGCCGCAGCGTGGTTCTCAGTGACCAAATTGTATATAAATACCAAGCCTTCTTTGGTAGACTGAATTACAATTGGAAAAAAAGATACTTTCTAAACCTGACCGGAAGAAGGGACGGCTCTAGCCGTTTTGGACCAAGTCACCAATTTGCAAATTTCGGGGCAGTAGGTGCCGCATGGCTATTTTCAAAGGAGAATTTTATCATGGACAATCCAGTAATAAGTTTTGGAAAACTTCGGGCAAGCTATGGAACCACCGGCAATGACCAGATTGGTGATTACCAATTTCTCAATACCTATACATCCTCAGCTGGCATATATCAAGGTACGGTCGGTCTGCATCCTTCAAGATTATACAATCCTGACTTTGGTTGGGAAACCAATAGGAAATTGGAAGTGGCACTGGAAGTAGGTTTTCTCCAGGATCGTATTTTTCTAACTGCCGCTATGTACCGCAACAGTTCCTCCAACCAATTGGTAGGAATTCCTATGCCCGGAACCACTGGGTTTACATTCATGCAGGCGAATCTCGATGCGACAGTACAAAATAAAGGCTATGAATTTACGCTGCTTACACATAATTTCAGAAATGATACTTTTAAATGGATAACAAATTTCAATCTGACGGTTTCACGCAACAAGTTGTTGGAGTTTCCAGGACTGGATGGTTCTGTTTACAAAGAACAGTACCGCATTGGGGAACCCTTAAACATCAAACTGGCCTATCACTATACAGGTATTGATGCTCAAACCGGTTTATACCAATTTGAAGATGTAAACAGGGATGGACAAATCACTTTTCCTGACGATAAACAAACGGTCGTTGACCTAAACCCAAAATTCTTTGGAGGCTTACAGAATCAGTTGAATTATAAAAGATGGAGTCTCGATTTCTTATTCCAATTTGTAAAACAGCAAAATCTGGCTTTTACAATGGGCAATGCAGGGACTATGAGTAATCAGCCGGCAAGCCTTACGGATAGTTGGCAACAACCTGGAGATAACGCACACTATCAGATTTATACTGCTGGGGCTAATGCTGGGGCTTTAAACACGCAATCGCAATATGAAAGCAGTGATGCTGCCATTGTAGACGCATCCTTTATCAGGCTCAAAAATATTTCACTCACGTACGATCTTCCTTTGCATGAAAAAATTACGCAGTGCAGAATTTCACTACAGTCCCAAAACCTACTTGTCATTACTCCTTATGATGATGGAGATCCCGAGTTCAGCGGTCTGGGATACTTGCCACCGCTTCGAGTAATTACCGCTGGAATTCAGTTAACATTTTAAAAGCTATAGCTATGACAACAATATACCATTCGAAATTTAAAGGCATAACCAAATGGAAAGCACTTCTTTTTATACTATTCTTTTCTCTTACTTCCTGTGATTCCTTTGTAGAAGTTGATCTACCAAATTCACAACTTACCGGACCTACAGTTTTTAAGGAAAGGGCTACAGCTGATGCCGCTATGGGTCATGTTTATGCAAATATTAGGGATCAGGGTTTGCTATCGGGTACATCATTTGGGCTCTCTTGCAACTTAGGTGCCTATGCCGATGAGCTAGATTTTTATGGAGACACCTCCTACTCCACATTATACTTTTACAATAATAATTTATTGCCTTCTAACACAGCTGTCGGGAATTATTGGAACACGGCTTACAACCAGATATACGCTGCAAACGCAATATACGAAGGGATACAAACATCCACGACGCTTTCCTCTTCTGATTCGAACAACTTAAAAGGAGAAGCGTTATTTGTTAGAGGCCTGTTGCATTTTTACCTTGCCAATTTGTATGGCAACATTCCCTATGTGACTACAACGGATTACAGGGTCAATAGTACCGTCAGCAGGCTATCCATATCCGAAGTTTACAAGCGGATACAAGCCGATTTAGAGCAGGCAGTCCTCCTTTTACCGGACAATTATTTTACATCAGGCAGAGCACGTCCCAACAAATCGGCAGCAAATGCGCTGTTAGCGCGTTGCTATTTGTATTCCGGTTCATGGGCAGAAGCGGCTAACGCAGCATCAACAGTATTAAACCAAACTAACCTATACCAGACGGAACCCAATTTAGAAAAGGTTTTCCTTAACGAATGCACAGAAACTATTTGGCAACTCCCCCCAGCCGCAGAAGGAAGGAACACCGATGAGGCGGCTACCTTCACCCTATTTTCTGGGCCTCCGCTAACTTTTGCTTTAAGTGACTCTTTTATGGAAGCGTTTAGTCCCAATGATCTTCGCAGAACATTTTGGATTGGTGAAGTTACCAACGGAAGCCATACATGGTTTTATCCTCGCAAATACAAACAAACTACTGTTGCAGCAACAGCATCAGAATATGCCATTGTACTTCGGCTTCCCGAACAATACCTCATCCGCGCCGAAGCTCGTGTGCATCAAGAGGATCTAATAGGGGCTAAAGAGGATTTGAATCAGGTAAGGCAACGTGCTGGAATTGGGGAGACCACAGCGCTAAGTAAACAACAACTACTCGAAGCAATACTATTGGAGCGACGACTTGAATTATTCACGGAATACGGACATCGCTTCTTTGATTTAAAACGTAACGGAAAATTGGATGCTGTTTTGAGTACCATCAAAATCGGTTGGAATTCCAACGACAGCCTCCTACCAATTCCAGAAAGTGAATTAAGTGTCAATCCTAACCTTTTACCTCAAAATCCAGGCTACTAAAATGAAAAATACAACAATCAGATTGAATCAGACCAGAAATACTTCTTGTCCTATTCTATACTTCACAACGTTTTGGTCAGTTATTTTGTGGTTAGTTTCCTGCCCTATAATGGGGCAGGCTAAACTACAAAAACAACTTACAGAGAAAGAATATCATTTGTGGGGCGATTTAAACCTGAGTGACATCGCTCCCAAGGGAGATTGGATCAGTTACAAAGTAGGGTATGAAAGTGGGATAGATACCCTTTTTGTAAAAGAGGTTAAGGGAGAGAAAATTTATACATTTCCGAAGACCTATTATGGTATTTTTAGTGCTTCGGGTTGGTATGCGGCACCAACGTCTGAAGGATTAAAATTAGTAGAGCTAAAGACGGGAAATACCCATACTATTCCAAACGTCAAATCCTTTGCCTTTACTGCAAGCGGCAACGAGTTAGTCCTTTTAATTGCAGGAAAAAAAATAGACCCTCAGCTTAAAATTATGGAACCTGACGGCAAAACAATATCTATCATTTCCGGCGCAACAGAATTTACGATGAATCCATCGAACGACAAATTGGTATATGCTGCAAGCAATGGTGATGAAAGTACGGCAGGTATTGTTGAATTTAAAAATAAAATTCAGCAAACAATAATACCAACAGGTGACGCTAAGGGATACTTTCATAATTTAGTATGGGAAGACCATGGAAAAGCAGTGGCGTTTTTACGGAAACGGGATACCTCAACTAATACAGAAAACAACAGCCTTGTATTCTTTAATATTTCTAAAGGAAAATCACACGAATTAATACCGGAATTTACCTCTGATTTTCCAAAAAAGGGGCATATAGTACCAGTCGACAGGTACAAATTAACCATTTCAGATGATTTGGAAAGAGTGTTCTTCGCCATAGATGATTTCGAAAATCCAGAAGAAGTTTCTGATAATCAGCTACAAATATGGAATGCTAATGACAAGTATGTCTTTCCTCAACGGCAGTATTTAAAAGATTCGCGCAAAACAAAGGTGGCTGTTTGGTGGCCTGATACGAACCGTTTTCTGCAAATTAATTCAGATGAAGTACCGCTGGTAATGTTAGCCGGAAATCAAAAGTATGCAGTAACCTATGACCCGAAAGCATACGAACCCCAATTTGCCTATAGTGGGCCAAAGGATTTTTATATTAAAAACCTCCAAACCAATGAATCAAAGCTACTGCTAAAAAAACAGTCTACTTATATAATGTACACCCTTCCCTCACCTGGAGGAAAATACATTACCTATTTTCACCGGGGGAATTGGTGGGTCTATGATATTTTAAAAGATAAACACAAAAACATTACAGCCGCTATTGGTTTTCGTTTTGATGATGAAGAAAACGACATGCCTGGCCAAGGCGATGCGTATGATTTAGTAGGATGGACGCAAAGTGACAAAACGGTTTTAATTTATGATCAATTTGATATCTGGGAGATTAATCCAGAAACAGGGAGTTACAAAAGGCTGACAAAAGGGCGTGAAAAAAACATACGCTTTCGTATTGCAGATACCAAAAAAAGCAATCAAAAACCAAACTTTGATGGTGGATATGGCAAAAGTATAGAACTTGAAAAAGGGCTATTGTTACAAGCAGCCAGTGATGATGGTAATTCAGGATATTTCAAATGGACACCCCACTTGGGAGAGCAAAAAATTACCTACAAATCTAGTAGAATAGACCAACTCCTTCAAAGGGATCAGACTTTTATTTATAGGGAACAACGTTTTGATCTTTCTCCAAGAATAATGTACCATTCTGTCAAAAGAAAGGAGAAAGTGCTTGTTCAAAGCAACCCCCAACAACAAAAATTTAGTTGGGGAGCCACTAAACCATTTACTTACCAAAATGCTATTGGAAAAACGTTACGGGGCTTTCTCTGTTTTCCTTCGGAATACGAGCCTGGGAAAAAATATCCCATGATAGTTCATATTTATCAGCGTCAATTTCGTGATTTACATACTTACACAAACCCTGAAGAATATCCTTCCATAGGATTTAATGTCACTAATTTTACATCAAAGGGGTACTTTGTGCTTTACCCCGATATACAATATGAGATTGGTAATACGGGGCACTCAGCAGTGGAGTGTACAGAAGCTGCCGTAAAAAAAGTTATTGAGCTAGGGGTTGTAGATGAAAAAAAGATTGGGCTGATTGGCCATTCCTTTGGGGGTTATGAAACTGATTTTATTATTACTCAGTCGAATATTTTTGCTGCGGCCATAGCTGGTTCAGCGGCAACGGATTTAAACTCTTTCTATTTAACACTGAACTGGACAACGGGAAAACCAGATATGTGGCGCTTTGAAGATCATCAGTGGAGGATGGAAAAATCACTATTTGAGGATCGGGAACGATATAAAACAAACTCACCCATTACCTATGTGGAAAATATAAAAACTCCATTGCTCTCTTGGACAGGTCAGGAAGATTTACAGGTGGACTGGCACCAGAGTATTGAACTGTATCTGGCATTGCGCAGACTAAGTAAAAAGCACATACTACTTCTATATCCAAAAGAATCTCATGAGCTTTTCAAACCAGAAAATCAGAGGGACCTTTCTAAAAAAATGCAGCAATGGTTTGCATATTTTTTAAAAGGTGAATCCCCTGCAGATTGGATTAGCAAAGGATTAAAATGATTAATTGAAATTATAAAAGTGATGCAGTTCCTCTCAGAACTGCATCGTTTTTTACTTAGACCGCCATCTTAAGGACGGAAAAGTGGTTGTAGACATGTAGTACCAGGCTTATCGGAAGCAATATTTCCGGAAGGGTAATTCACACGACAAAGTTGGTTACCAGTGTCAGAACACTGTACTTGAAGCGAACAAGGCTCTCCTTGGGCATTTGTCGCCCATCCAATTTTTGGTGCCAAAGCATCAGCTGTTTTTTGCATGGACATAGTCCCAAAAGCTCCAGCGATACCTAGCGCAAACACGGACATAGGCATCATTTTTTTTAAAATTAAAGTTTTCATAATTAAAATATTTAAGATTAATGATCTACTCTTTTACAGGTTTTCGATCTTACCCTGATACTGGCCAGTATATCGTTAATGTGACGCGTTAAAATCGCCACTGAATTGCATCATTTCCTTTTTCAGATTGCCCTTGATAGCATAGGATACTAGTTGCGTATCAATTAAGGCATAGAGATGAGTTGGGGTAACCAATAGACTTTTTAACTTATTGCCTTCTATTCCTGCAATATAAAAACTAAATAAATAGACGTTTTTTTTCAAATCGTAAACATCAACAGTGGAGGCATTTTGCCATGCTTTCAAATTATCATACTTTCCTCTAAGTGTCGAATTGACAAACAAAAGGGAATTACAGACAGCCGTAGCAGTATTAACTGAAAGTGGCGGTGCAGCCATTTTCCTTTCACCATCAATTTGAGCAACTTTGATTTGTGCCCGACTTACAGTATCAATTGTATTTCCGCGATAAACTATATTAGCCCTTTTATCGGCTACTACAAATTGATTTCGATATCTATAAACATATACAATATTGGAAAGGCCGTTATTATACAGCAGTGTTCCATCAGTATCAAATATGCCATCTCCTCCCGGTTGTTTCTCTAAAAGTTTAGGAGACAAGGACACGATTGGAGGTGTTGTCAATTTAAAAGTGCCTAGTACGTTGACACCTGAGTTTGAACTGTTAGCACGAAAGGCAAAAGTTATTGAATCGATTGGCTCTGCGAAAGTAAAATAAGGATTCTCTTTTAGCCTTAAGCTTGCTTTCCAATCAGTAATCTTACCACTATATACGCAAGGTACTGTTCCATCCATCAAGTAAAAATTAGGCGGAGCTACCCGAAGTTGCACAGAACGAAATTGAAAATTGCTTTTCTCTGGAGTTATCCTAATTTCTTGCTTATCCTTAAAAGTGGTGTCAATCGCTATACCATGTAATGGTGCTGTGTAATTACCTAGATAAAGTATTCCCTTGTCATAACCTGCAAAATAATAAGAGTTAAACCTTAAGTCAGCTTGTTTGACATATTCTGCCAGATGCGGAGGAAAACTGCGCAGAAAGGGATTCTGTCTTTTCATAGTGGCCTCAGAGATGTGATACAATATCAATAGAATGGATACACCTACTACTGTCGTAATCAATAAAGAAATAAGCAATACTTTTGATTTCATGGCTTTTAGTTTTTATTAAACACATTATTTCGAGTAGAACTATCTTTTAACAAAAATAGTCCAGAAATGGCCAATAGTAGGAATCCTAAATTGAACACAAGATGTTCTGTCCAACCTAGTTTTTCAAGGATACCGCCACAAGAACATGGGACATATGAGCTATAGTTAAGAATAATATAAATGTAGGCTGTGAACATTGTCATTAAGATAAAACCTGCGTATAATGCCCAGAAGCGTATGGAATAAAAGCACAAAGCAATGGCAATAACGAGTTCTATTAATGGAACAAGCCAAGCTAGCCAGCTCGCAAAAATATTGAGCAAAGGGGACTGCCCTAACTGAACCCGGAAATTCTCAAAATCCAGAAGTTTACTAACTGCTGCATAAACAAACAATAAAATATACAGCAGACAAATACTGTTTATAAAAATACTTTTAGAGGTGGCAGTTAGTTTCATATCGGCGAAATTTAAATTTAATTCGATATAAAATTCCGAAAACAAAACGCCATAAGCATTATCAAATCAAGATATTGGCTTATCAAATCAGGATTAGTTTATTTCTAGTAGTTCTATTTACTATTGAAATGACCTCTATAAAAATGAAGTTTATCGACTCATGGTTGGTCTTTCCAAATCAGTTGGAGAATGCCCATACTTAATTTTAAATGCTCTTGAAAAATTTGGATAGGTAGAAAAACCAGCCATAATAGCAATCGTTTTTAATGGTATTCTTGTGTATTGTATTAAAAGTTGTGCCCGATTGAGTCTTTCATTATTATAAAATTGCTGGATAGTTGTCTTAAATAAATGCTTAAAGCCATTCTTCAATTTGTATTCATTAGTGCCGAAAATGCGGGAGAGTTCTCTTAAAGTTGGCAGTCCGGAATCTAAATTTGCCAATATATAGTCATAAACCGACTGTGTTGATTTTGCATCTAAATAATTTTTGATTTTCCATTCTTCAGCTGTCAACATTTCTCTTGCACCAGTTGGTTTTTCGGTAGTGTCTATTCTATTGGCAGAAAAAAAAGTAATCATCACTTCTGTACTTCCGACTAGATTGCAAATAGTACAAGGAGCTGGAATACTTAATTTTTTAGCACTAACTAGTCCAAGTGAAATAATTGTGCTATTGGATTTATTCTCTACTACATCATTCCATAGTGTTTTAAATAAAGGAACTGATTCTTTTGCAAGAAGCGAAGTAAAATCTAACTCTAATAATTCATTGGAGGTACATCCCAAAAGTTCAGGCACATTTACACTAAAGTCTTTTATAATGAATTTATTATCTACCATAAATGTACTTTCTGCTATATACTGATAACTCTGATGCGGATTACTATAGCCGCTATGGAATACAGACTCTTTCATTTCTTCGGCCATCCAATTCACCAGAACAGCTAATGCTTCTAATTGATCATCAATTCCTGTTCTTGGTATGCGGTAGGCAAAATTTCCTTCTGCCATTTCCAAAAGCATTTTACAGATCGCATTGATGCGCTGTTGGTCTATTTCCTGATCCATCTCTAATTATTTAAATTATTACTTCTAGACAAAAGCTTTCAAAAATTCTAGTGCAGCCGGCTTATCACTAAACACTTTTGTTGGTACTTGCGGCTTACATATTTTCAGGTAAAATGACATCATTACAAACGATACTGTTTGGTGTGCCAAGATACTGACCGCCTTAATCAGAACAGAGCCATGTTGCGCCAAATAATCTCTGGCAGCTTTGTCAGAATCGGCAATGCCTCTAACATCGCACAAAACTGGATAGGCTTTCTCCTTTTGCATTTGCATTCTATCCGTTACAATGCGCTGTGCAGCCACTAAATTAATGACCACACCCGGTTTATACTCAAAAAAAAGTATGTTTCCGCTAATCCAGAACAGGGCAAATTCATTTTCAAAATAGTCATCCATATTTTCTGATTTTGTAATGGGACATGGCAAATTAGCAATTCCTTTTCTACCATTAGTTACTCAAA
Source organism: Flavobacterium zhoui (assembly GCF_042787235.1). NCBI lineage: Bacteria > Pseudomonadati > Bacteroidota > Flavobacteriia > Flavobacteriales > Flavobacteriaceae > Flavobacterium > Flavobacterium zhoui. Next base: position 75,034 of record NZ_JBHZPY010000012.1, on the reverse strand, counting down.
AAAGGGAAAATGTAATAGTAATCAATCATTTTATTTTACACTTGGCAATTCGGGATTATTACTTGTCAATTCGGGATTATCTGTTTAGTTACTTCAATTCTGCCTCTTTAAATTCAGAACTTTAACGAGTTAAAATTTAGCACTATAGGTAAAAAAAATATTCACTAACTAAAATCATAGAATACTCATGGCGAAAATAAAACACAACAATTTTATCGATACTGTCGATGAAATGTTAGCAACGGCAAAAAACGAAGGGACAATCCATCTCTATGCAGAAGACAAAATCTTTACTGGTCGAAACCTTAAAATTAATGGAAAAGAACTATTTCATTTTGCCACCACCAGTTATCTTGGCCTTGAATATGAAGCCAGGCTAAAAGAAGCTGCAATTTCTGCTATTTCAAAATACGGCACTCAATTTCCCCTTTCTAAAACCTACATTTCTCATCCATTATATCATGAACTGGAAACTAAAATTGAGGCTATGTATGGCGTGCCGGGAATTGTAACCAAGAACAGTACACTGGGACATTTCGCAGTGATCCCAACTGCAATTCGAGATGAAGATGGAGTACTATTAGACCATCAGGTGCATTGGAGTGTACAGAATGCCTGCCAACTCTTAAAATTAAGAGGGATTCCTGTGGAGATGATTCGGCACAATAACCTTCAAATGTTGGAAGAGAAGATAAAAGAACTGTCCTCCAAATGCAAAAAAATATGGTATATGGCTGATGGTGTTTATTCCATGTTTGGTGATTATGCCCCAATATCTGATTTACTGGAATTGTGCAAAAAATACGCACAGTTACAACTCTATTTTGATGATGTACACGGTATGAGTTGGAAAGGAAAAAATGGTACCGGCTATGTTCTTGATATCCTAAAAGAATTACCTGAAAACATTATGATTGTAGGCACACTGAGCAAGACATTTGGTGCCAGCGGAGCCGTCTTTATAACCTCTGATACTAAACTCCGGAATCGAATTAAGAATTTTGGAGGACCCCTCACTTTTTCAGCACAATTGGAGCCTGCATCGGTGGCTGCGGCATCGGCTTCAGCGGATATACATCTTTCTGCTGAAATCACCATTTTACAAGAAGAACTCGCGCAAAAGATTGGGTATTTCAATTCGTTGATTAAAGCAACTTCGCTTCCTATGATAGCCCCAAATAGTTCTCCCGTTTTTTTTCTAGGTACAGCCATGCCATTGACTGCCTATCGCTTAGTGCAACGCCTTTTCAACGAAGGCTATTTTGTCAATCCAGGACTCTATCCGGCAGTACCCGTAAAAAATTCGGGTATCCGTATTACCGTTTCTCGCAATAATCAAGAAGAAGATATAAAAGGACTTGTTCAGGCTTTGGAATACCATTTTCCAAAAGCCCTTGAAGAAACTTCCAACACGCTGCATCAGGTTTCAAGGGCCTTTGGCATCCCTGAATTTTCGGAGAAAAAAGAAAAATTAATTCCGCAATCATCCCTCAACCTTCAATATGAAACATCGATACAACAAGTGGATAAGGCGACCTGGAATGCGCTTCTGGGTGGGCAAAGTACCTTTGATTGGGATGGACTTTGTTTCCTTGAAAATGCGTTTAAAAATTCTGCTGATCCAGAAAATAATTGGAGTTTTCATTACTACCTAATCAGTGATAAGAATGATGTTCCGCTGCTGGCTACTTTTTTTACCTTTGGGCTATGGAAAGATGACTTACTTGCTCCCGAGTCTGTTTCACAGCAGCTTGAAGAGAAAAGAATTCGAGATCCTTTGTACCTTACTTCAAAAGTTCTAGGCATGGGTTCACTTTTCACTGAAGGAAATCATTGTTACATCAATACCGCACATCCTTTGTCGAAAAATGCGATAATATTACTTTTAGAACAGGTCGAAATGCTACATCAGAATTTAAATTCCAGTATGCTGGTTTTACGAGATTTTGATGAAGATATACAACTAAATCGCCTGTTTCATAATCAAGGCTTTATAAAAATAAACATGCCTGAAAGCTGCATCATAAAAGACAACTCTTGGAATACTACTGAAGAGTTTGCCGCTACCCTTTCCGCTCGTTCCAGAAAGCACTTTGTGAAAGAGATTTTACCTTTTGAAAAAGCATTTGAGATCATTATAAAAGAACAATTGACAGAAGATGAAATTGCTCAAGGATATAACCTATACAAGAATGTGAAAAATAATAATTATGCCGTTAATAACTTCACTTATTCAATAGATGTCTTTAAAAAAATGGTTGCTAATACCCATTGGGAATTTATACTGCTGCATCTAAAGGATACAGAAAATTTACAAAATGAGAATCCTCTAGTTGGAATCCTTTTCTGCTACAAAAACACAGGTAAAACCTATGTACCTTCCTTAATTGGGATGGACTATGCAGTTCCCAAAAAATTCAGTTTGTATCGCCAACTTTTATTTCAGGGAATTAAACGGGCAAATGAACTAGGTTATAAAAAAATTGATTTTGGAATTACGGCCACATTTGAAAAGAGAAAACTAGGAGGCAAAGTGATTCCAAAAGTAGCTTATATCCAGGCAAAAGATAATTTTTCGATGGAATTTATGGGTACGATGCAAACCAAATAAAAATGTATTGCCATTAGAAAAATAATTCCATTTATAAATAATATACAAAACTGCCAATCCATTATTGAGTAACAAACTTTTATCACTACTCAACAATGGATTGGCGGCTTTTTTTCTACTTCCCGTCACCCAAAGTATTGAGCTTTTCCTTCAACTCAATAAGCCCGGCTTTCTGCAGACATTCGTCTGCTACCGCTTTTAATTCCTGTAAGCTCTCTTCAGGAACACTGCCTAATAATGATAATGATTTATCATCCTCTTTAGCAGACAAACCACGCTCAATAACATGGTTTAATAACAGTACATTTTTTCGTGAAATTTTCAAATCTATTTTCACTATCTCATTCATCCCAGGCGTGCTCAATATCGTATCAAACACTTTGGCCACATCATTTGTTGTAAGCATATTTTTAACGTTTTAATTAATAATTTACTATTCCAAAGGTATAAAGGCTATACTTACTTTTCATGGGTGAAATATACCTATCATAGGTGAGATTCCTAACGCTAACTTATCTTCGTATCAGATTGAAGTAAGGAACTTAAAAACAAATTGTTATAGACACTTTTTTCCTTTAAACGAAATAACAAAAACCTTCCTGAAAACAGTCCGGACTTTGTTACTTTAAAATCGATTTTTTGCTTTGAAAGAGCACGCTCGTTGATTGAAAATTGTGAATCAAACCGGGTATGTGATTACTAGGACACAACGGTACAAAATTATATTCAGCGTGCACTTTCCTTGAGTACTAAATACAAAGACGAAAATACGATTTGCAAAATTAATAATTATATATGTAGTCCTTCTTGATCTCCGAAATACCGTTTTTACTATATCTCATTTTAAAAAGAGGCTATAAATAAGAAATCAACTTTTGAACATTTTAGAAATATTAAAAATTCTAATAGCCGATTAAAGTATCAGGAAGATTGCCACGTTCCTGCAATCGGCAAGATGTCCGGTTGTATCACAACCGATATCTTGCTGCCTATTCACTCGGGACTCGTGGGCAGTGACACTGAAAGATGAAAAGACTTTGAAAACAATAAAATGAGAGATGATGAAAGAGAAAGACAACCGAACAAAGTGGCTTCATCTGCGGTTGACCCCTGATGAATATCAAAAGATAATGAAGGAGTTTAATAAATCTACTTGTCGAAAAATAAGCGATTACGCCAGAAAAAATCTTTTACAGAAACCTATCGTCAACACCTATCGAAATCAATCTTTAGATGATTTTATGGCAGAAATGATTCGTTTAAGAATGGAACTTAATGCTATCGGCAACAACTTTAATCAGGCTGTGAAAAAACTGCATACGCTGCATCAGATTGCCGATTTTAAGCAGTGGTTTATCAGTTATGAATTGGACAAAAAGATACTTTTTAATAAGGTTGATGAAATCAAAAAACACATTCAAAAATTTGCAGAATCATGGTTGCGATAATCAAAACTGGACACTCCATAAATCGCATTTTGAGCTACAATGAAAACAAAGTTCAGCAGGGAGTAGCAGAATGTATTGGCGCCGGAAATTACCCGGTTGATATTGAAAAAATGGCTTTTGCGATGAAACTAAACCGGTTCATAAAACAGGCTGATTTAAATGAAAACGTGAAACGCAACAGCGTGCATATTTCGCTCAATTTTGATGTGACTGAAAAAGGAATTTCAAAAGAGAAGCTAATGGAAATAGCGGATACGTATATGGCGAAAATTGGTTTTAAAGAACAACCTTATCTGGTGTATCAACATCATGATGCTGGACATCCTCACATACATATCATTTCTCTAAAAGTTAGGGATGATGGCAGCCGGATTGACATGCAGAATATTGGTCGAAACCAATCCGAAAAAGCTCGCAAAGAAATTGAAACAACGTATGGATTAGTTCCAGCGGAGAAGCATAAACGAGAAAAAGAATTAGTCGTAAAACCAGTTGATGCCAATAAAGTGGAATATGGACGCATTGAAACTAAAAGGGCCATAACGAACGTATTGGATAAGGTACTTCAAAATTATAAATACACGAGTCTACCCGAATTAAATGCAGTGCTTCAACAGTGTAATGTTGCAGCGGACAGAGGCAACGAAAATTCAAGGATTTTTCAAAATAGAGGATTGGTGTATCGCATACTGGATCAAGGCGGAAACAAGGTTGGTGTTCCAATTAAAGCAAGTGATTTTTACAGCCATCCAACGCTTAAATTTTTAGAAGAACGATTTATTGAAAATGAAAAAGCGAGAATACCCCATAAATCAAGAGTAAAAAATGTCATCGATATTGTATTATTGGACAGCAAAAAAATGTCAATTCAGGAATTGGCAAAAATAATAGAGCCGTCTGGAATCAATTTGGTTCTTCGACAAAATGCTGAAGGTTTACTTTACGGAATCACCTATGTGGATCACCAAACGCAATGTGTGTTTAACGGAAGTGCTTTGGGAAAATCATATAGTGCAAAAGCCATTCAGGAACGCTGCGGCTTATATGAGTTCGAAAATCAAAAAACAAACGTTTCTAAAATTAAAAAATCGGACGGAACTAACCCACAAGTTAATCCAAAAACAGTTAGCGATTTGTCAGTCGAGAGTGGTTCAAAAACAAATATAGCAGTTGAATCAACTAACGTAGTAGAGAAAATAATAAACGCAATCACCCAGACAGAACATGATTCCTCTTATCTGCCCAATCAACTCAAAGGGAAGCGGAGAAAAAAGAGACGAAAAGGACAATCTGATAACCAATAAATGGTACTATTATGGCTATGCAAACCGGAGAAAACGAACAGGCCTTGCGGAAAATTCTAGATATGACCCGACTCATCAGTATCGCAATTTTACTGCTCCATTTTTATTATTACTGTTATACTGCATTTCAACAATGGGGTTATGTGAGCAGATTCAGTGATAAAATATTGGGTAATATTCAACATACTGGATTGTTCAGTTATTTTCATAAATCAAAGATTTTTACTTTGGGATTTTTATTGATTTCTTTGCTTGGAGCAAAAGGCCGTAAAGACGAAAAACTTAATCATAAAACAGCTATTGCTTATATTACGACGGGCGTACTAATTTACTTTTTAAGCTACCTGCTGATGCTCGTAAAAACAGATACTACTACATTAGCAATTATTTATATCGGTAGTACGACTATCGGATTTTTATTAATGCTTTCGGGAGGTACATTACTCTCACGGATGATAAAAAACAGGTTGAATTCCAAAGATATTTTCAACAAAGAAAATGAAACCTTTCCGCAGGAAGAACGACTGCTGGAAAATGAATACTCGATTAATCTTCCAGCACGTTACCATTTGAAAGATAAAGTCCGGAATAGTTGGATTAACATCATCAATCCCTTTCGGGCTTTAATGGTTTTGGGTACACCCGGATCTGGAAAATCCTATTTTGTAATTCGTCATGTTATTACTCAGCATATTCGAAAAGGGTTTACGATGTTTATTTATGATTTTAAGTTTGATGACCTTTCAAAAATCACCTACAATACCTGGCTTAATTACAAGCAACTCTATCCTATTCCACCCCAGTTTTACGTGATCAATTTTGATGACTTGGCTCGCACCCATCGATGCAATCCCTTGGAGCCTTCTGCTATGACGGACATCACAGATGCAGCGGAATCAGCGCGAACTATTTTACTGGGTTTAAACAAGGAATGGATCAAAAGACAGGGCGACTTTTTTGTCGAATCACCAATTAATTTCTTGACCGCTATAATATGGTATTTGAGGAAGTATAAGGATGGTCAGTTCTGTACGCTGCCACATGTTATTGAGCTCATGCAACTGGATTATGACAGTCTGTTTACAATATTACGGACGGAGAAAGAAATTGAAGTACTCATCAATCCATTTATTAATGCGTATCTCAATGATGCCATGGAACAACTGGAGGGACAAATTGCTTCTGCTAAGATTGCCATGGCGAGACTTTCTTCTCCTCAATTGTATTATGTATTATCTGGAAATGACTTTACCTTAGACATTAATAATCCGGCTGAACCAAAGATTGTCTGCATGGGCAATAACCCTCAAAAAATTCAAATTTATGGTGCTGTATTATCCTTGTACGTTTCCCGTTTAATCAAGTTGGTGAATCAAAAAGGGAAACTGAAAAGCAGCCTGATCTTCGATGAATTTCCAACTATCTATCTCAACAATATGGACAGCCTGATTGCTACGGCCCGAAGCAATAAAGTAGCCACTTGCTTGGGGATTCAAGACTTCAGTCAGCTTCGTAAAGATTACGGTCGTGAACAGGCTGATGTGATAATGAACATCACCGGAAATATCGTTAGCGGACAGGTAACTGGTGATACAGCAAAACAACTTTCCGAACGTTTCGGGAAAATTATGCAGGACAGAGAATCGCTATCGATAAATAGCGGAGACACCTCCATCAGCCGTTCTAAGCAATTAGAGTCCGCCGTCCCTCCTTCCAAGATTTCTTCTTTGAGTTCCGGCGAATTTGTAGGTATGGTTGCCGATGATCCTAATTGTAAAATTGAATTAAAAACCTTTCATTGCGAAATTCTTAATGACCATGAAGCGCTAAAAAAAGAAGAAGATAATTATAAAGATATTGCTGTGATTAGGAAGATTGATACTGCAATAGTACAACGAAACTATTTACAAATAAAACAAGATATTCAAGATATAACAAATTCAGAAATTGAGCGACTATTGAATGATCCTGGATTAGCTTATTTGGTAATGAAAAAGTGAGAGGGGATTTATTAGTTTGAATATTGGTTTTAAATACACAATTAAAATGCTTATTTACATTTCAATAATATTATAGATTCTCAATAATCGAGATATTATTAAAGATGACTCAACAATGTTTCTAAAGAAGATGAATTGGAAAAAAATAGCAATGTGCAAAAAATGCATCTTGCAAATTCAGATAACCCTGTTGATTTTTACAATTGTGATGTAATGAGTTCAGTTGGTTAACAAGGTACTCAATTCCGCCAATGGGCCACACAATGTTTAAAAGATTATTTGTTACAGGAATATGCCATTGACGTAAAACGATTAAAAGAAGCCGAAAATAAGCTTCAACAATTAAAACAAGCATTGCGTTTACTAGACAATATTGTAAAAATTAAAATAGTAACTGGGATGAGGCACAAGGTATAGTAAAAGTACTAAGTGATCATACTTTTGCGTTTGATATTTTACATCAATACGGTCATCAAACTTTAAAGGCTAGAGTAACCGATAATAAGGAGATATTCAAAAGATCGTCCCAAGAAGCAAAGAAAGCTATTGAAGGAGTAAATTCAATTAAAAAAAGTCTATTTTTGCTGATAAAAATTGTTAATAAAATGTTCAATATATTGCACTTTATTGCAATCGTTTTACTATTTTTGTTCTTATGCAATACTAATAATCTACTCAAAAAGGATTAATTATGAGACCAACTAAACAAGGACAAATCGCAAAATTCCACACCCCACAGGAGGGAGAAAATCCGGAACAATTGTATGTAGTACTGACTACCCAATCTATATTTAAGGAAGGGGTAAATAATACCGACGAAACTACAATTAAATCATTAATCGAAAAAGCAAAAATGAAGATGAATAAAGGAATGCTTCTCAATTCAAATGATCCACAAAAAGGACAATGGGGAGGAAAAGCTGCAAATAACGATCGAGAATTAATTGCAACAGTGGAAGGAATAGGAAATATATTATTCAAAATAAATTTAAAAGTCGTTTCTACAAATATCATTGAGAAATCAATTAAAGATAATGAGGTTGTTTTATTTGCATTACATCCAACTTTTGGAGATCCACCATTCCGTATTGTAGAAACTGAAAAAGGCACAGCTGAACTAAACCTATATTCTTACGGCTCCTTTACAGTTGGAGTTTTTGCAGATAATGGCAAGACCGAATTAGAACTGGATTTAGCTACATTACCTGGAGTGTCAAAATATTTTAAAGCTAATTAAAAAAATCATTTTTAAATACAAACCAGCAGAAAAGGGGAACAGAAAGTAGGGAAAAACTAAAAAAATTTAGGAAATAAGAGTAATAAACTTTCTGAGGGCAGAGCCAAGCGCCTTTCTGCAAGATGATATTAATTTTTTTGATGATGAAATAATCAAAATGGCAGAAACCAATGGTCTTTTTAGTTTGCAGCTTAAGTTCGCTCCCGCCTCCGAATCATGCTCACCTCAACGCCTCTAGAAAAAACACAAAAGACAAACGATAATGAAACTATTATTCTGTCGATAAACACCCCTACTTCCCATTAAAACTTAGATTTTGTGGGTAATATCCAATAACCAGAAGATAATAATAGTCTTCCAACATAAATAAAGCATATCCTTTAATTCATCATCTGTAAAATCAACATTATTAGTGAGCTCGTATAAATAGATACGATACTTAAATTCCGTAAAGATCTTTCTCAGTAATCAGTAATACGCCTAAGATGGACTTCAAGATCGTGATAGAAAATTTCATTGCTTATCGGCATAGGCATAAAACTTCTAATTTTAAGATAATAATAAGCGAATAAAATTTATGATACAGGTAAACTATAATTAATGAAACTTAAAAAATCGAAATTTAATTCTTTTTCGAAATTTAAAAGAGCAATTCCTATTCCAATGATGCCGTGGCCAAATGACAATTGCGTATTAATATCAAATTTATTAAAAGTTGAATCAAATCCAGCCCATTGATTATTGTTGGTTTTATATTGCTCAGTTTTATTATACCAATATTCAACAGAATCATTTAGGATTGAATTATCAATATTTTTTTTAAATAAATTTAAAAGGGAAGCGACTCCTAAATTCCCATAAAGTAAATTTGCATCTGTAATTTTATCATTATCATCATCTCTAAATTCACATGAATTTAAAAGAACTTCCATCCCTATCTTTGTATAATTTGGTAATTTGCAAATCATACCTGCTCTGTACAACCCATATGCAATACCTAAGTCTCCATAAATTGTTCCAAATGAAAAATCTCTTTTCTCAGGGGTTTTATCTGCAGAAAAAGGGAAAAGTGATTTTCCAAACTGTAGCTTATAATAAATAACATAACGAAGTGCTTTTTCAATCAATCCAAAAACTCGTTCTCTTTGAAAGCCTATTTCATATAATTTAACTAGATGATCTATAATCCCCATAACACCATGTCTAATGCCTAATTCAATTAAATATTCACCTTCTCTTTTAATATTAGAAACCCAATAAATTCCTTCACTATCCTTATGGCTGCATGATAATTCTTCAATTTTATCTAATACTTTAACAAATAAATAGTTATACTTGTTTTCTATAGATGGTTTTCTTGAAATAAAATAATTTGCAAAATTTAAAACTCCAAATACTGGGTTTAATATATTTTTATCAAGATTTTCAATCAGTAAGCTTTCTATTATAGGCTCATAATTATCAAAATAAGATATCGTATCATCATAACTCAAAATACCTTTGTCTCTATAAAAGTCTAATAAGCATCCTATTTCAAGTATATCATTAACAATAGTAGACCCCATGTAACTTTCATTTAACCCATCTATTGATTTTTCAAGATAATGCAGACAAAAGTCGAGTTTCATGTCACTAGCCTTTTCTTTGCTATTCAAATAATAATAAAATAATGATACACCAGCTAATCCATTAGTTACACCCATAGATGTAAAAATTTTATTATTTTTTCTTATTGATTCTTCTATTTCAATAATATAATCTGATTTAAAACTCATAATTTTCTTATTTCTTAATTACCTAATTCTAATTGATTTTTCACTAAATTAAAGTATTCTCCTTTTTTTTCTACCAATTGGTTATGTGTTCCATTTTCCATGAGTCCACCATTTTTTAAAACAACTACTTGGTCCGCGTTTTTTACGGTACTAAGACGATGAGCAATAATTATGACTGTTTTACCTTTAAAAAAACTAAATAAGTTATCATGTATAATTCTTTCATTTTCTGCATCTAATGCAGAAGTAGCTTCATCAAATAAAATATAATGTGGGTTTTTATAAACAGCACGGGCTATTAATATTCTTTGTCTTTGTCCACCTGAAAGTCCACTACCCGCAGCACCTATTTTGGTGTTGTACTTTAGAGGTAGAGATTCTATATATTCTTCAATATTAGCAATACGTGCAGCATTCACTAATCGCTTAACATCTATCTTTATATCACCAGTAGAAATATTCCTTTCAATTGTATCAGAAAAGATAAAACCATCCTGCATCACAACACCACAATTTTCTCTAATACTTTTTGGAGAAAGATTTAAAATATTTTTATTATCGAAACTAATTTCTCCATTAACAGGATTATAAAATCTAAGTAATAATTTCATCAATGTTGTCTTACCGCTTCCACTTGCACCTACAATAGCAGTAACTTTACCTTTAGGTATAAACATATTTATATCTTTAAGAACAAATGGGGATCTAGGTCCTTCATATTGAAACGATACGTTATTAAGCTTTATCCCCGAGTTGGCAACTCGATCTGATATCACTAATTTTGAATAAGTAGGACTTTCTTCTGGAGAATGATCTTGAACTTCATTAAGTCGGGCTAAACTTAATTTTGCGTCCTGTAGAGACTGGAAAAATATAACTAACTGATTTACTGGCGAATTCATCATACCGATGATATAAGAAACACTCAATAAAACTCCTATAGTCATACTTCCCTCAACTACTAAGATTGCAGTATAATATGATACGCAAATATTTTTAATGTGATTAACAAAAGTAAATCCTGAAACTTGAATTTGATCAAGTTTTAGAATCCTCCTATTTATCTTGAATAATTTATTCTGAATTTCTTTCCATTTATTACATTTATATTCTTCGAAATTATTTAATTTCATTTCAGTAACACCATTCAATATTTCATAAATAGATTCTTGATTATTACCGTTTTCAACGAATTTATGATAATCTAAAATTTTTCGTTTTTTCAAGAAATAGAGCGACCATAGAATTGATAAAATGCTTAATGATGTATATAGAATTACTATTATATGGTTATAATATGCCAAAACAACGAAAAACACAGATAAAGTGATTAATGAAAAAAAAGTAATTATAGATTGCGAAGTCAAAAAATGCTCTATTCTGTTATTATCTTGTATTCTTTGCTGGAAATCACCCATCAATTTAGTATCAAAGAATTTAAGAGGAAGAACTAGTATTTTATTCAAAAATTCGGAAATTATTTCGATACTAATCTTTGTACCTACAATCAACATAATCCAATTTCTAAATATTTCCATTATGATAATACCTGAATATAAACTAAGTTGTGAGAACAATATAAATTTAATATAGCCTACATCTTTATTTGAAATACCTTTATCAATCAAGTACTGTGTTAAAAAAGGGAATATCATGGTTATTAGGCTCCCTAATAACATTAATATGAATACATAACCTAATTCTTTTTTAAAGGGTTTAAAATATTTTATAAGATATCGCAATGATAATTTCTTAGGCTCTTGAAATGAAGATTCGTGAAAAGTTTTTTTAGGCTTCAAAAAAAGAGCGATACCTGTATTATTATCTTCACTCCATGACTTTTTAAATTTTTCATCATCTAAATTAATAAACCCATGACTTGGATCCGCAATAGAATAATTTTTATTTTTCACAAAAAAACCTCCTTTTTTTCTATAACCTCTTAGCACAACAAAATGATTGCTATTCCAATGCAAAATACAAGGAAAATCAGATTTGTCAATTTTTTTCAATTCATCAATACTTAGACTAGCTGAAAATGTTTCAAAACCAATTTTTTGAGCTGCCATATCAATTCCTAGTAGTGACACACCTTCTTTACTTATGTGGCACTCTTCCCTTAAATAATTAAGTGCAAGTTTTTTTCCATAATGATTAGAGATCATCCCTAAACAAGATGGACCACAATCCATTGCGTCATATTGTCTAATAAGTTTCATCTTCTACTAAATTTTTATTATATTTCATAATTCCAATTTCTTTTTTGTAATATTTTTCTAAAATTCCATACAAAATGAGTTCATGAAATCTTGGATTTGAAGGCATGAATCTGTTAACATGCATATGTATATAACTCCATACCAGATCATGAAGATTGTCTTTTGCTTTCTCATTAAATTTGATTGCTTTTAACTCATTTAGTCTTTCCAAATAAATAGATTTAAGACTTGATGGCGGAGTACTAAATAATGTTGAAATTTCTTTTTCGTATTTACGAAATTTTACGTCAATCTCTTTTTTAATGGATTTGTGTGAACCATGTTCAACCCAAAAACTATTAAACATTTTTTGCATTATTTCATTCTTATCATCAACACTTAAATCAAAAGCAACAAAAAAATCATCTATTGATTTTAAGATAAAAAACCATCTTTTTATGCTTTTTTCTTTTTTCAATTGATTTAAGAGATTTATTGTGAACTTACTATCAATATAGAATATAGTCTCGGAATTCTCTATATTACTCCATTGATATCTTTCTAACTCCCTTTTATAAGTTGACAAATCTATTTTCCAAATTTTATTACCCTTTTCTAATTCATTAAATTTCGCATAAATTTCATTAGAAACTTCATTATATTTTGAAACATCCGTTAAATGAAACCTAATTCTTAAATGGAAATCCGGATCAGTAAATCTTAAGAAAAACCATTTATCAATAACCTTTTGATTTATTAAATTAGTAGTGATGTCAGAAATACTTTTCAAGAGAATTTCATCGGCAGTTACTCTCCCAGTATATATTTTAAAATATACCCATTCATCTCCATAGATAAAATTTCTTTTTACAACCTCATTTTGAGACACTTTGATTATTGGCTTAACTGTTTCTTTATTGTTCGAATTTGTTTGAAAAATACTGATAAATTCATTAGCATATCCTTTATCCTCATCATACATATTATAAATACATTCTGTAATTTTAACAACTTTATTTTTATTGATCTCATCAAATAAAACATTTAACGTATTTAAATTTTCTTTGTCAATAATCATTTTGTCTTCTCCTCCATTTGTGATGTAAAAAAATTGAGGGACATTTATGTAATCTAAATATATCTTTAAATCTTCTATTTTTTTACATTCTTCTTTTTTTATCAACCAAGTGGCATTCTGTAATATTAAATTTTCACCAAAAATTAGCCTTGGAAAATGGTTCAATCCACCAATAGAAAATCCACCAAAATTAAGTGACAATTTCGTTAATCTTTCTTGAGTTTGAAGATCACAAAGAAATTGATAAATAGGTAACGAATTATAATGATAATTTTGAGCTGAAGTTAAAAATGGCATTATTTCTTTATCTTCTTTTTTGGACTTCAATATTATTCTGTCCCCCCTCAGGCTAATTGTGAGATCATTGGCATCAATTGTATTTGAATTATTAGATGTTTTAGAAATTAAACTTATTTCACTACCTCTGTCTACTTTTCGAATTAGAATATTCCCAGCCCGATTCATTGGTAAATGTATAATCTCAGCTGTAATTTTATCTTTAAATACAGACTTTTCAAAATCTGTGATTTTTCGCATTATAGCCATGACATCTTTGTCGTTATTACTAAATCTCCCTAATAGATTACTCCCGCTAGCCCCACCAGCATGTTTTAAATATAATTTATCATTTAAATAAGAATAGGTAACTGAAAATGTGCCATTAACAACTTTATCATTGATCTCAAAGGCTTCTAAGTTTTCTTTTTCTAAATCAATTATATCAGTATTTTTCATGAAAAGATTTAACCAAAAATTGTATATCGCAGGTTCAATTTTAACCTCTCTAACCTTAATCGGTTCACTGGGCAAAATAATATCATCAATTAAATCCGAAAAAATAACATCATCTTTGAAATTGGGCAAATATCCAATACCTAATTCATTATCTAAAGCTTCCATTAATGGGACTTCTTGATTTTCATACCTGTTATAGAAGTTTTTCTTGAAAACTTCAAAATGTGATTGCGAATGGATATTACTGTGTGACAGTTTGGTTAAAACTGATAGCAGTTTATTTAATTTCTTATCTAATTTAATCTCATCAAAATAGTCATTTGTGTTTTTTCTCAAGTTAGAATTGACTACAAATTTTTCTTCAAATAAAATTCCAATATTATTTAATTCACTAAATATATTTTGATATTTTTCTTTAGAATTAAAAATTACATTGTCAAAAACTTTAATTTTTTCATTGACATTAATGATAATCTCAAAAATTTTATTTAAATATGCATCTTTAAGAATTTCAATTTTATGTTTTTGATAAAAATTAATAATCTGACCTAATAAATTTTCTTCATTTAAACTCACTTCAAAACAACTTATATAAATCTTAGAATCAACAAGTTGATTTATATAGGATGCGATTTCTTCTTCATTAACATCTTCAACCCCATCAAGAATCATTTTTTTTACATCGGTCAAATAAAATTCTTTCTCTGTTAAAGACAATAATAAATCTAAAAGTTGATCAGATTCAATGGAAGAAAGAGTGTACGTAAGTATATTGTCACGATATTGGGGTTCTATGTATCTGTAATGATTCCCGACCTTATAAATTGTATTATTTTTTCTAAATAAAGTAATTTTTCTTATAATTTCATTTTCATTTAAATGTTCAACCAGTTTAACGAGATATTCCATATCCACATTTGTAAACCTAGTGAAATCCTCTTTAAAATTTATATTGGAGTGAATTGAATATGTTGTAAATAGACCAAATGGAACAGTATTTGAAAATGATCTTAGATAATATTTTAAAATTGATTCATTTATTTTACCTCGATCCTTTTCACCTTTTACAATTTTTTCCCATTCTTTATGCAAAGAAGGAGAAGCCAAATAAACAGCTTCTGAAAAAATTTTATGATCGAATAAACGATCAATAAATTCGCCAAGTTCATTTGGATCTTTAGGGATATTATGATATTTAGAAAGTGGGAATATAGGTTCTCTAATAATTTTATCTGATAAAACAGTAATGTTTTTCATATTTAAATGTTGTTTGTTTGAAGAGTAACGGATTATAATGAGATTTCGACACTATTTAACTCCATTACATGATTTATAGAAACAAGATTTTCAATTTTTTTATCTATATTTCTTTCCGTATCATATAAGATAAATTCGTTTATCCCATATATTTCTTGAAATTCTAGGAGTTGTTCTTCCATTGAATCAAAATCAAGTGCTAAAATTTTAAGAGCTTCTCTTCTATTTTGTGAGTTTTTATTAATCTCCTCTAACTCTTTTTTAGATTTTGAAAATGAAACTGCAATAGCGGCAGCAACTTCAGGATATTTTTTATGTTTTTTATAAAATTGATCTTTATAAGCTGATAAGTTTTGTTTCTCCGGGTCAACATTTAAAACATCTAATCCATGCATTAAGGAACGGCAAATATTCAATCGTTTTTCAACAGCCAAGTCCTTAGAAGTATAGCTATTTGATAAATACCATAGTTCAGGTGTTTCTCCCTTAAAAGGAGGAATAACAATTTCTTTTTGCTCATAATTAGATAATTCATTTTGTAATAGATCACAAATATTTTCTAGATTTTCCGAAAACATTAGATTTTTAAAAGACTGATTATTTGTGTTAAAAAAATTATGCCTATGAGAGTTTGAGGGACGTCCTTTTGAAAGTCCAAAATCAATACGATTGTTATAAATATTATTTAGTAATTTATAATTTTGAGCTAATGAGTACGGCGAATAATAACCAATTAGTGATCCTGCTGATCCTACCCTAATTTGCTCTGTTATTCCAGCAATTATAGTTATTAAAATTTCTGGATTATTATACGCATGGTGAACAGATGGATTATGGTGTTCAGTTAGCCAAAATCTTGAATAATTAAGTTCATCTGCCTTTGATGCATAAGCTAAAATGTCTTCTACAATACTCATCGAATTGAGTTTATCGCTTAATCCGAACTCTAGAATACCTAATTTTATGTTTTTCATAATAATAATAATTTTGACCATCCAATAGACTTCGATTCTTCAAATTCTAACAGCGCCAATGATGTAGCTGGTAAATTATTAACAAAGTCTAAGGGATGCTCTTTTATGGTGTTTTCATTTAAAAAAGCTAAAGTTTTATTATACCAATAAGTGGAAGCTTCATGGAATTTTTTATTATTCGTTTTTTGGTACATATAATTATACATTTGAAGCACGCCCGAGCTACCAAAATAAAATCTGTGATCCCACACTCGTGTATGTTCTTCTTTTATTTTACCTATACTTCCTAAAGCAATCTTGTCAGCTAATTCTAATAATTCATTTGTAATATATTTTTTCTTTAACGAGTAAATAAGTGTCGAAAAATTAACATCACTGTTCGACCAAGCTAGTACTGCTCTATAGTTTAGTTCTCTTTTTTGGCTTTCATCTTTATGAATGCTTCTAGGGAGATAATAGTTTTGGCCTTCAATTATTACATCATTATCATTAACTATTTCAACGATTTTATCTAATAAATTTGTAACCATAAAGTCGCATCTTGGATCATCAATCTCATTAAACACTTTTACTATGGCACATAAACCATGAGCATAACCAATATGTATACCTTCCAGATATGTTGTATTGTTATAAAACATAAATTCCGTATTGTTTAAAAATTCTTCGTAGAATTTACCAACTAGATCATCAACATGATTTTCACATCCAACAAAATTTAAATAATACAAAATACCAAATGGCCCCCTTACAAAATCATAATTTTTGTTTTCAATAAATTTTAATGCATCTTCATAAACTAAATCATTAATATCTTTAATTTGCTCGTCATAATCAATATCTAAAATATTTTCTTTCATTAATAGATATAAAATATACCCTAAACCACTTAAACCGCTTTCTAAAGTAGAATTTAATAATAAACTAGAATTTTGATTCTCAATGTTTTTAAAAATCAGTTCTAGATTAATTGCAATCTTATCTAAATAATCAACTGTTCCATAATGTTTGTATAAACAATAGTAATAATATACTAGTCCAGCTCTCCCATTTAATAGCCCTTCACAATTAAATAATTCACTATTGTATGAGTTAATTTGTGTTATTAATTTTTTTGTTTTATTCATGTTAATTTAATAATTTAAACCCTGCCCGCAACCAATAACTTAATTCAAAAAAATTGCGTGTTTTTCTATTAAAAGAGAGGATAACAGTTATAATACATGTTTGCTCTTGCCCTTTAAAAAACCATTTGGGATTCCTGAAACTTTTTAATTGCTTCTTTGTTAAGTTTTAGCCATTACTTAATTTCATCTTACTAAAATTATTAGTACTTAACTTACTGCTCTATTAAAATCCAATTTAATTAGTAATCTATTTTCTAAATTAACTAAGTGGACGTAATGACCTATTATTATTAATAAATTCCATCAAGATTCGATGCTTTTTAATAAAGTAGAATTGAGAGCACAAAATGCATTGTTAAATACTTTTTATCTATACATTTTTATCTTTAATAGATTCTAAAAAAACTATAATTGACCTTTCTAATAACTAATCCCATAGGAATTCTAATAGTTAATTGATCTGGAATAAAAGTTAAAAAAAACAACAAGTATTTTATCTTTAACTGCAAGACATTTTTTGACAAGTTCCTATACAAGAATCATCTATATATAAAACATTACCGACTCCTTGCGCATTACGCCCTTTAAAATGTGACATTTGTGATTCTTGAAACCTTGTAATAGATTTTTTGTTAAGGCTTAAGCCTTTGGTTAATTTAATTTTCATCTTTTTTTATTTTAAAGAGAGAGCTAAAAAAACAATTAATTCTCTCAATAAATATTTACTCTATTTGCGACATGCAACTTCCATAGAAGATGCAAAACATGATGTGTCATTAGAGGACCTAAGCCTTTGGTTAATTTAATTTTAAATAAGTTATTATCGACAAGATACTACTTCACAAGACATGTCGCCCATACAGGTATTTAATTCACATGATTTAACTGGTGGTACTATACCTCCTTTAAAATGTGCAACTTGTGATTCTTGAAGTTTTGTTATAGCTACTTTATTTAGACTTAAGCCTTTAGTTAATTTAATTTTCATACAATTGTTTAATTTAATATTTTAGTAATATTTGGTTAGTAATTATTTAATGTCTAATTCACTCTTTGATAATAATTGCATTAGAAATGCTATTACATTTATAATCTTTTTATATTCCTTTAAGAATTAAAAAAAAAGAATTTAATTTTCATCTATTGATTAAAAGATAGACGGTTTTAACTAAATTATAAAACCACCTATCTCTTACAATTCTTATCCGTTACATGTACCTTTATTACATGACGCATTACAAGTTCCAGCAACACATGACCACGAATCTTCGATTACATTACCTCCTTTAATATGTGCCATTTGTGATTCTTGAAGTTTTGAAACAGTTTCTTTATTAAGGCTTAAACCTTTTGATAATTTAATTTTCATCTTTTTTTGTTTTAAAGAGAGAGAGCTAAAAAAACAATTAACTCTCTCAATAAATATCTACTCTATTTGCGACAGGAATCTTCTTTGCAGGATGCAACACATGATAAGTCTAGACATGATGCATCCTCTATAATAAGACCACCCTTAAAATGTGCCATTTGCGATTCTTGAAGTTTTGTTATCACTTCTTTGTTTAGACCTAAGCCTTTGATTAATTTAATTTTCATCTTTTTTTTGTTTAAAGAGAGAGAGCTAAAAAAACAATTAACTCTCTCAATAAATATCTACTCTATTTGCGACAGGAATCTTCCTTACAGGATGCAACACATGACAAGTCTGCACATGATGCATCCACTGGTACATTACCGCCCTTAAAATATCCCATTTGCGATTCTTGAAGTTTTGTTATCGCCTCTTTGTTTAGGCTTAAGCCTTTAGTTAATTTGATTTTCATTTTATAAGATTTTAATTACTAACAAGATCCTTTATTACATGATTTAAAGCATGATGCCTCAGCACATGTTCCCTCTTCTATCAAATTACCACCTTTAAAATGTGCCATTTGCGATTCTTGAAGTTTTGTGACAGCTTCTTTGTTTAGGCTTAAGCCTTTGGTTAATTTAATTTTCATTTTATAAAAATTTATTGGTTATTTAATCTATCATAGTTTTAAGACTTTAATATTCCTTCGGTCTAAAATACCCGGGCCCTGGATATATTTTTTTTCGTGAACTGACAAGTGCCACCTTGTACCTACACAGATAGGTCACACTAATATGACGTTTTGATCCTGCCTATTATTTACCTCATAGTAAAAATAGATTTCTACTAATTACTTTTTGTCTTTTACACAAATTGGAATCTAACAATCATATTTATATATTTCAATTACTATAATCGATTCTGTATATCTTGATTTCCGGCAGGTCTTGAGTTTAATTTTATTTTTTTGTTTCCAAAAGAATATATTGCGCTTACCCTAATTGATCTAGAGTCATAATAGTTTTTATATGCACTCTTAACGCCACCGTAATAAGTAGTAATTAAATGTCTATTACTATCTAACACATCATTCATGAAAAAGGAGAGACTAAGGTTTTTATCCAATAACCTTAATTTTAAAGATAAGTTTAGTGATCCATATCCTTCAGCTTGCGAAACATTGACTTTTGAGGGAAACACATAATAATAACTGAATCCCATTAAAAAAGTATGTTTTGAATTAAGAGTTATATCGTTTCTGGTTTGTAAAAATGCGTTGTAACCCTCTTGTTTATTAATCGTTTTCGGAATAGATGATTGAATTATTGAATAACCTATATCAAAAGTATTGTATGAAGTTAACCACTTTATTTTATCGTAGATATAAGTGTCCGTTAATCCATAGTTTTTCATGTTTAAATAGTTTAAATAAGTATAATTTACAATTGTAGTTACTGCATCAATTTCGGCTATTTGCTCATACTTCCCTTTAACATCTTGAAAGTAGCCTTTCAACTCATTTTTTTTAGAATTAAAAATAAATTCGTAATTATCTGTATAAGATGGTCTAAGAAATGGATTTCCTTCTACAATTTTAAAGGGATTTATAACGATTTTAAAAGGATCTAATGACTCAAATCTTGGTCTGCTTAACCTTTTATTAAAAGAAGCCGTTAATGAATAAATATCATTAAATTTATATGTTGAATAAATTGTTGGGAAAAATTTTAAATAGTCGTTTTTATTTTCTTGTCCAATAGATTTTGAATAAGAGGTTATCCATGTATTTTCAATTCTTAACCCTGCTTTTAAACTCCATTTCTTAGTCAAATTACTATCTCCAGACGCATAAACCGCAAATATTTTTTCATTATATTTAAATTTATTCGACTGATTTAGATCAAAAATGACATCTCCTGAAACTGTATTAAAAAAATCAAATTCGTTGATCGTTTCTGAAAGAGATGAACTTGCTCCAAATTCTAAATTCAATGTTTTTAAAGGAAGTTCAACATCTATTTTGGTTGCCAAATTATTAAAATCATAATCAATAGTAGTTTGATTAGAAAAAAAAGGGTTTTCAATAATATTATTATCCCGATCAAAAGTAATCCCCCCGTTATCACCGTCTTTATTAGAAACAGCTTTATAAAAATCCATATCTATTGATATTTTTTTTCCTAAAGAATCTAAAGCAAAAATATTGTGAAAATTAAAAGAATGCCTTTTAGGCTGGCTATTGGACCTTCCTACGGATTTAATAGAAAACTCTAATTCATTATTTATAGTAAATATTTTATCCAAATTGTTTGATTTCTCTTCAACGTCAGAGAAAGAATTTGAATAATCAACCCCTGTTGTCCAAAATTTTAATGCCTGATAATCAATTGACAAACTAGAGTTTAAACCTTTATTTTGATACAAACCCGATCCATCGCCTACCCAATTTTGATTTGGATAAAAAGTTTTATTATGATAAATATTTTTTTTATTAAAATCGTCTTTCCCTACATTTGCGGAAATAGACAACTTATCTTTTTTATAATTAAATGTTGCACCTCCATCCCACGACGATTGATATCGCTCTGTTCCAGAGAGTCTAATTGATGAATTCCACGAATTGTTTTTATTCTGCTTAAGAATAATATTAATTAACCCCCCATTGCCCTCTGCATTATATTTTGAAGGTGGCGCCGTAATAACTTCAATACTTTTAATTGTATTACTTGGAATCGAATTTAAATAACTGTTCAGTTGATTGCCAGTAAAAGGAGTAATCCTTCCGTCTACCATAACGTTTATGCTGGTTTTTCCTAACATTGATAACTGGTCATTATTTAAGATTAGACCTGGAGTTACACTAAGCACTTCTATAGCAGATCCAGCGTCTGCCGTTGTTGTATTTTCAATATTAAATACTAGACGATCATTTTTTCTTACTAAAATGTGCTTTTTTGTTTGTAAAACTAATTCGTCTAATTCAATATTATTTGTCTCAATTTGTATAATTCCTAGATTACTATTTTTAGTGACAGATATTTCACTTTGATATTGCTTATATCCAATATAATTAATGGTTAATTTATATTTCCCTTGATTTACAGAAAATTTGAATGCTCCATTTTCAGAAGTAATTGCCCCAATGACATATTCATTACTTCCATTATGCAATGTAACCGTTGCAAACTCTATAGCATGTCGGGAATCTTCAACTATTCCATTAATTTCAATTTGGGCCGACAGAATTACTGGGAAAAAACCGAGTAGTAATAACAAAAAATATTTCATTTAAGAAGAAAATTTAAAAATAATTAAGTTGTTTAATTGTATTTAAATGTTACTAAATAGGATTACTTATATTCGGTTTACACCTGAAATAATTAAAATTTATAACATTTAAATACAATCAATTTTATGCTAAATTAGAAATAACATTCATCTAAAAATTACGGTTTTTTTTAAAAAATACTACGGTATTTATCTTACACCTAAAACCCATTAAGAATAAATAGAATAGCTAGTAATTAAATTACCTTAAAAGGTGAAAGACAATTAAATTATTTAATTTTTAATCTAACTTATTTCTCAATGACAAATAAATTTGTCCATATATTGAAATAAACTAAACATACTATTTAAGCAAGTACGCGTGTAAACACAAAATAAATAGTTGAATATCTAATATTTATACCCTTAAAAATGAATACATCAATAATTGTTTTTGAAATTGCAAAATAATATTCGAAAATGTTAGTCAAGTTTCAAACACAAAACATCTAATATCATTAAAAATCTTTTTTCGGGTAAAGAAGTAAAAAAATTGCTAAGGTATATTGTGATCAATTAAATAATTTTCAATTTCTAGAAATTAAAAACTAAGCTCTTATCATTTCTTTAAAGAACAAAAAACAATTTTCCTCTCCTTTTATTAAGTTGGTTGCTCACTATGTAATTTGATTTATGCCAACTTGTTTAGACGAATTGCGCTAACTGCAAATAGACTAAGTCAAGTATTTAAAATGAATCCAATTAAATCAATAAATTTTAACTAATAATTATTTTATAACTGTTATTAATATGGATATTGTTTAATTTGCGAAACTATTTATTAATAGTTTTTATATCTGAGATTGTGGAAATAAAGCATCCCCTCGAAAATATCATTTTTAAAAATCCTGTGATTTAAAAAAACTTATTTGACGATTATTAGGATTCACGATATGAGTTAAAGGATTAAACTCTTATGAACATTTTAAATCCCCCGTAAAAAAGAAATTTTAATCGAAGTTTTTTGAATACCTTTTCTTAGATAATATATAATCAAGCATAACTACAATTTTTGTCCCTTCTCCAATTTTTGATTCAATACTAAATTGCCCCTCTAAAGAATCAACTCTTTCTTTCATATTACTTAATCCAATACCAATCTTTTTATTTTTAATATCAAATCCTCCTCCGTTATCACTAATACTCAATTTTAAAATATTAATATTCTTCTTTTGAATTTTTATACTACAATCTTTTGCATTTGCATATTTATTAATATTTAAAATAGCCTCTTGAATTATACGATATAAATTAATCTTATAAATATTTGGAATGGTTGCCCATTCAATAGTTTTATCATTTGCATATATAAACTGAGTGCTGTTGATATTTTTTTGATTTTCAATTAAACTTGACAGTAACGTATTAAAATTATTTCCTTCAAAAAAAGAACTACGACTTAAATCATGTGATATAGTTCTAATCTCATTCTCGATATTTTGCAATTCAAAAATATAATTTTTTCTTTTTGCAATTATTTCCTCATCTATTTTAGAATTAAAGAATCCTAAATTCATACGGACACCATAAATTTTATTCATTATCCCATCATGCAATTCTTTTGCTATTTTAGCTTTCTCAATTTCTTTTGCAACATTTATTTTTTCATGCTGCTCAGTCAATAGTTGATATATTTCTTCATTAGCTTTTTGTTGTTTCTTTAAAAACTGCAACTCTTTATTTTTGTATTTTATATATTTAACAACAATAATTATTACCAGTAGTAATATAAGTCCAAATGAAATTATTAAAATGTAAAGGTTATTTTTAGTCAAAACTTTATTTTCATCCTCTATTTTAGAAGTTTCATATTCAATTCTGGCATACTTATTATGAGCATTTTTTTGAATTGCATTTATACTGTCACTTACCTCAATATATCTATTTACATAAGATAAACTATTCTTTTTGTCGACCCGGGAGAGTAATTTTAATGAAGTTAAAATTTCATTACCATTATTTATTTTAGTTGCTAACTGATTTGCTTCTTTTAAGAATTGAATTGATCCTAAAGTGTCCTTTTGAGTTAAAAGATATTCACCAATATGTATTTTTTTATATAAAATATCTGATTCCTTTCCAATATTTTTAGTAATTCTAAGCGATTCAAAAAACATTAAACCAACATTTTTATAATCTTTCTTTTTCATCTTTGAAAAAGCTAAATTACTTAAAACGTTAGCATACAACATAGGTGACTTTGTTTTAAGTTCTTCAGAAAGAAGACCTTTTAATTCTTTTATAGACTTAGAAAAGTCTCCTTTTAAATCATATAAATTACAAATATTAATCATGGAAATTAGATAATAATTATTTGATTCATTATCACTAATTTTCATTTTTTTTAATTCGTCCAATGCATTTTTATGGTACTTCAAAGCTCCATCATAATCAATCAATTTCTCTAAACAATTACCCATTAATGTATTACAAGAATATGTTAACTGGTAATTTGTAGATAGCTTTAAATACTGTAATGCTTTAGAAATCTCAATTTCGCATTCTATATAGTTCCCTTCATAAAATAATATATAAGCTTTATTGAATAGCATTCTACCGACATGATCATAGTCATGAATTTTGTAATATAATTTTTCTGCTTGTAAATAATAAAAGTAAGCACTATCTTTTTTTGAATTTCTATAACTATCACCAATATAATATAATGCTTTAGCCATTCTAATACTATCATTTGTTTGTTTCGATAGTTGTAAAGCCTTTATGCTAACAGATAAGGATTTTTTTAAATTATTGATGTAATAATATTCCGTTGCAATTTTTAAATATAAATTTCTGACAATGGAATCATTTTTTTTAGATTTTAATAAATCAGTAATAGAGTCTAGATATTTTTCTTTTTTACTTTTCTCTAAATTATCTAAATAACTTTTATTAAGTAAAATAGTTACCTGTTTTTCATAAACGTTTGAATCATTTCTTTTGCATGAAAAAAAAAAGAGTAGTAGAAATAAACAAATTATTTTAGGAGTACCAATCAAAATATACTTATTATTAATAATTTCAAATATATAGTTTTTTGAATAAAAACTATGCAATTTATTTACAAAGTACATAGTTTTTTGAATAAAGACTATAACATAAAAGTTAGCCTCTTGGAGGTATTGGATTAATTGGATCTCCGTCTGCATTGTAGACTTCTGTATTAATAATCACAGAAGTAGAATCAATAGTTTTTTCTATTAAATCATTTTGTAAAATAGGTTTTGGTTTAATTTCAAAATTTTTATTGCTGTTTTCTGGAATTTCATCGCTATAATCATCAGAACACGAATAGGTTAAAAAAGAAATAAAAACAAGGCCTGCAATATATAATTTGCTTTTCATAAAAAATTAATTTTAATTAATATAATTAGGAGCAAAAAAACATCTTTGATTTGTTTAAATTGTATGGTAAATCCGTAATATTTGACTAATTTTGTAAGAAATTATATAAAAATGAATCTTAATATTTTGATAGTTGATGATCATCCTATGACCGTTGATAGCTACATTAATCTACTTTCTGAAAATGATTTTAATGAAAATAAACCAAATTTTATAAAAAGTTATGATTGTGAAAATGCTTATAATAAAATTATTTATTATTCAAAACAAAACATAAATATTGATTTTGCTTTATTAGATATTAGTCTACCTCCTTATAATGAATTTAATATTAATAATGGTGTTGATTTAGCTTTGCTCATTAGAAAAAAATTTAAAAATTGTAAAATAGTTCTTCTTACTATGCATAGTGAACCTCTAAAAGTAGATCGAATAATTAAAGAATTAAAACCCGAAGGGTTCATATCAAAAAGTGACATTAACTTTGAAATATTCCCTATCATTTGTAAAAAAATTATTGCTGGAGATATATTCTATAGCAAAACGATAATGGAATCTCAAAGAGAATTATTTAAAAAAAATATTAATTGGGACAATCATGATAATCAAATTTTAATCTTAATTTCTCAAGGAGTTAAAACTGTTAATCTTCCAAACTATATTCCTCTTTCAATGAGCGCTATAGAAAAAAGAAAAGCAAATATAAAAGAGCAACTTTTATTGGGAAAAGGCAGCGATAAGGATTTAATTGGTAAAGCTAAAAAATTGGGATTAATATAATTTAATACCATTGCGAAGCATTCTTACTTACTAAAAATCTAATATTACTGGAAAAACCGGTTTCCGACAACAGATTTTAAAATATGGGAGTTTGGTTAGGGTGGTTGAGCCGAAATGGCTAGAGGAGGAAATTAAGGAGGAGTTGAGGAAGCGGTTTGAGAATTATTAATATATAAACCAAAGTAGTAATTTTTTCTATTTTTTTTAAAAATTTTATCTAGCTCCGTTGATAACTAATATTTAAAAACAAAACCTCGCATTGCAACAAGGTTGATGTTTTAATTTTGTTTGCGGTACAGATTAAAATCTGAATTA
Source organism: Flavobacterium zhoui (assembly GCF_042787235.1). Taxonomy (NCBI): domain Bacteria; kingdom Pseudomonadati; phylum Bacteroidota; class Flavobacteriia; order Flavobacteriales; family Flavobacteriaceae; genus Flavobacterium; species Flavobacterium zhoui. The sequence goes on along the minus strand of NZ_JBHZPY010000012.1, from coordinate 48,172 downwards.
TCCTGGTTTCAATCCTGCAATCATTTTTTTAATATTTGGAAGCATCTTGCCTATGTTTGAATTCATCTCATTACAAATTGTCTCTATATTTTTTGATAACTTCTTTTCTGTATCTTCTCTTCCCCAAATTGCTAACGAAATTAAATTAGTTGGAAAATACCACCACCAATTTCTGCTTTCAAAGGTGATGTTATCTAAAAAGGGGTTATTATAATTATTTACACTTAATGTATTGATTTTATTACCAAAAAGATTATACATTTTTAAAGTTTTATTCACTTCATCAACAACAAGAAATCCTTTTGTTATGTTATCAAAAAAATCTTTTGATTCATTTTTTATTTGAGAAGATAAACCAGAACCATTAAAATAACCTGCTTCCTTTTTAATAATGTTTAATTGTTTTTTATGGAATTTCTCAACTTCATTTTGCATTATATTAATACATCGTTGTGGTAATCTCAAAGATATTGAATTCCAAAAATTTGCAAATATATTATCAACAAGTTCTTTCTTTCCAAATGCTTTTGAAACAGAACCATCCCTTCTTGTTTTTTCTTCGCTACAAACTTCTATACAATCTACTTTATTTCCAAATTCATTTGATAATGCTTTTTTTAAATCATCTAACTCGTCATCATTTACATTATCAGATTTAGTAAAAATTACTGTTACTTTATAATTTTCCTTGATAAACTTGTCCATTATTTTTATTTCGAAATCTTCTATTCTATGTCCACTAGCTTGAACACAATAAAAAACAGAATGAAACCAATTCATAGGGTCTGATTTCGTAGAACGCTTTTCAAGTTCTTTATTTAATTCTCTCAACCATTGATCTGCTTTGTTAGCTTCAATGCCCCAAGAATCAAAAACTGTTACAGGCAGTCCTTGCAAATCAAATTCGAGAGCGTGAAAACCGTTTGAAGTTACGGGTTTTCCTACCCCAGTTTTAAATTCATTGTTTCCAAAGAGGTAGTTACCTAATGTGCTTTTACCAACACCCGTTTTACCCATAAGGACCATATTATATCTTGCCATTATTTTTTATATTATAGAGTTATCTTTCATTTTTTGTTTAAATATAGAAGTTAAGTTTTTTATATAATCTTCCATTTTTGACTCTTCCCCATCTATAGCAAATTTGCTGATTGTAAAACAAATTTCAGAAACAGAATAACCCATTGCCGCTGTTACCGCAGCTGCAACAGATCCCGTAATCATTCCGCCTCCTATTGTTCCTACCACAGGAATAAGTTTAAGCAATTCACCGACTAACCATTTTCCACTTGTAGAAATTAGTGAACCTAGACTTACTGTTTTTAACAAAGTAGAAAGCAGATTGCCATAACCATCTAAATCATAAACATACAATATTCTCGCTACCATTCCTGCTTGGTTTGCTAACAGAATTGGGGCATCAGCAAACGGAATTGGAGTAAATCCAACACCAGCGCTCACTGCTGTATGTTGAAGGATAATACTATTGACATTTTTTTTCTTTTCTTCTAAATTTACTTTTTGTGATTTAACAAATGCTATTTTGAGTACGGGTTCTAAGTTATTAGAAGACCATTCAATCAATTTTTCTAAATCAAGGTACTTTGGAGTTACTTTTTCATTTGTTGTAACTTCAAAGCAAGGAGTGTTTTTAATCTCATTAGCCAATTCTTTTACTTCTTGTTCTGTTACTAAATCACATTTAGTAAACACTACAGCGATAGGAATATTGAGAGATTTTATTTTAGTTATCAAATTAATATCCCATTCAGTAACCCTATGACCAGATGCTTGAATATGATACCATACCAAATGAATTTGCTCATCTACTTTTTTACTTTTAGATGCAGAAGCAAATTCTACTATTTTAGCAATAAATTCATCTTTTGAGTTTTCACCACTTAATTCATACCCAACCGAATCGTAAAGTACAACAGCTGAGTTTTCTATTTCATATCTTGTAATTTCTTGTGTAACTGGTTTTCCAGTTCCAGTTTTAGCAATATCTGCTCTAAAAATTAAATTAGTTAAAGAACTCTTTCCTACACCTGTTCCCCCTAACAAAAGGATATTAGGTTTTTTTACAGTCTGTCCAATTTTTCTTAATTCTTCGTCTAATTTCTCTTGAAATGAATTTTCCATTTTTTTTATTTTTATTTTATTTTTAATTTTCAAAATTATCTTTACTTACTGCCAAATTGTGTCATTGAGAGTATTTATTTTTTAAACTCTTAACCATCCTTACAATCCCGTGATCCGGTCAGGCTAGAAATGTGGGACCTTTTCGTTCTGTAGTATTCAAAACAATAATTTGACATCGTTTTTAATTCTTGTAGTTTGATTGCCTATAGTTTCCCAAAAATATAATTTCTATTCCTATAAAATTATTCGTCTTGCCAAAGTACCTTTCTAGCCGATGAAAGTACCTTTCTGGCTCCTAAAAAAGGATTTAACCCTTTAAAACAATCTTAAAAAAGGAGATCCAACCTTATCCATTTAGCCAAATCCATTTCCCTTCCTCATACGATCTGGCATTGTATTTCACAATCCCATGCTATTTTGAGCATTATACCCATATCCTCGAATGCCAATAACAAATCCCGTTAGCGCGGAATTGCATTCCGTGACCTTTCCAATAAGAAACTATAGTCCAAGAGTTCCTATACGCATTGTCATCCTATTAACAATCGAAGAGTTTGTTAATTTCATTTTACTAATTTTATATTAAAAATGGAAAATCCTTTTGAACTTATTTTAGAAAAACTGGAACGAATTGAAATTGCAATTGAAAAACTCAATGCTCCAGCAAAGAATGACTCGGAAACGCTGCTCTCAAGAAAAGAAGCCTGTGAATTACTAAAAATAAATTTTACTTCTCTCTGGAAACATACAAAAAGCGGTAAGCTAAAAAGTTATGGTATTGGTAATAGAGTTTATTATAAAAAAGAGGAAATTTTGCAAAGTATAACTCGTATAAATTAGAATTACAGGAATCCACAACTTCAATTGTCTTTTTATTCATTTTAAAATCATCCATAATGGCAAAACAAATTTTACTACACTGTATTTCACCGATGAACTAAAGCAATTAATAAGAAGTTATAAAAAACGAGAATTAGTAGATTTTAAAAAAAATATGGTAATCAAAGAATCAGACACCCTGTTAACCAGATCAGAAACCTGTGAATTATTAAAAATTGACAGCAGTACTCTTAGGAGTTGGACTAATAAAGGAAAAATTACTTGTTATGGTATTCTGCTAGACGGTATTATAAAAGAGATGAAATTCTAAATTGTTTGGTCGTTTTAAAGTAGTCCCCGCTCCCCAAAGTCTCCTGACTTCGGTATTCCTTTCTAAGAATAGCCAGTATCTAACGCTTAATTTTCAAATCATTAATTTCCCTTTTTAATTCCAAAAACAGATCTTTTACACTTGCCGTTTCCGTTAATACCTGTTTTTCATCCGTGAGTCCAATGTTACACACGTATTCCCAAATCTCAAGTATAGCGGAAACTTTTACTTCATAAGGGGGATAAAAACTGTTGTCTGATGCTACAACAAGTGCATTCTTTTTGTTTTTATTCAGCCGCTTATACACCATACCTTCATTTTTAGTTATCAGTATATAGGTCTTGCCATCATTGACGTCTCCTAACCTTTCAATATACCGCCCAACGATAATGGATCCATCTGCATGTGGTGGCATCGAATCTCCTTCTACCGGAAACCCCCTGTGCTTGCCCGAGCCCAAAAACGGCAATGAAATTTGTTGCAGATTTTCTATATATTCCGGATCGGCATACCCATTCAAATACCCGGCTTTTACTTTTTGTGTGACGACTTCAATAAAGTTATCTCCCTTGTTATCCACCGTAATCGGCAGTACCAATCTGTTATTTTCCAATCGCAACAAATCATCTAGTGGTATTTTACGCACATCCACAGATAGCAACAGATCTATACTGATGTGGTAATAATGCGCTATTTTCTTTAGTATTTCATATGGGGCTTCGGAGGTTCCGTCTTCGTATTTGACGTACCTGCCTCTAGTTATTCCTAACGATTCCGCCAGCTTTTCTTGCGAAATTTTATGTTGCACCCTAAGGTTCCTGATGTTGTCGGAAAATAAAGACATGTTTATTTTGTTATAATTTGTAACAACAAATATAACAAAATTTGTTAGTATCTGTACTAATTTTGTAAAGTATAAAAAAGAAAAGAAGATGGAAAGAGCAATTGTACACATGGATTTGGATACTTTTTTTGTGTCCTGCGAAAGATTGGGGAATTCAAAACTAGAAGGAATTCCTTTGATTATTGGTGGTGGGGATCGTGGCGTTGTCGCTTCTTGTTCCTATGAAGCCCGCACCTTCGGAGTGCGTTCCGCCATGCCTATTAAAATGGCACTTAGGCTCTGCCCTCAGGCCAAAGTAATGAAAGGCGATATGGAATTGTACTCCAAATTATCGCATGACGTAACCGAAGTTATTCAAGAAAAAGCACCAATTGTAGAAAAAGCCAGCATCGATGAATTTTACCTCGATATTACGGGTATGGATAAATTTTACGGGGGGTACAAATGGACCAACGAACTGGCACATTCCGTTACCAAAGAAACAGGATTACCTATAAGCTTTGCGCTATCGATAAACAAAACGGTTTCCAAAATTGGTACCGGCGAAGCTAAACCCAAAGGAAACTTAGAAATACCCGAGAATAGGGTACGCTCTTTCTTAAATCCGCTTTCGATCCAAAAAATACCCATGGTGGGCGATGTGACTTTTCAACTATTATCCCGAATTGGAATCCGTACAATCCAAACGCTTTCAGAAATGCCTGCCGAAGTATTACAACGGATGATCGGTAAAAACGGTATCGACATTTGGAAGAAAGCCAATGGCATCGATAACAATCCGGTGGAACCCTATACGGAACGAAAATCCATTTCAACAGAACATACTTTTAGTCAGGATACCATTGATATTCCAAAACTGAAATCAATACTGGTTGGAATGGTGGAGAAACTCGCTTTTCAATTACGCTCAGAGGAATGGCTGACTTCCACTGTGGTGATTAAAATTAGATATTCCAATTTTGACACCGAAACCAAACAATGCAAAATTGCCTATACCTCAGCCGATCATGTATTGACAAAAACGGTTACCGACTTATTTGATAAAGTATACCAACGTCGCATGCGACTCCGATTAATCGGAATTCGTTTCAGTGGGTTGGTTCGTGGAACCTATCAGATCAATTTATTTGAGGACACCGAAGAAATGCTGTCTTTGTATCAAGCCATGGATAAAATGAAAAGCCGGTATGGATTTGATGCGGTGATGCGGTGTGCCGGAGCCACCTTCAAACCCAACAACAAGTCGGAAATTTTAAAACGTAAATCATAATCCATGTACCTCAACTGTCATTCTTTTCATTCCCTGCGCTACGGCACCATTCCATTGTTGGATCTCATCCAGCAGGCTTTTGTTTCTGGGGTAAAAGCTATGGCATTAACGGATATCAATACGGTTACCGGTATCTATGATTTTACAAAAGCATGTAACGAGCTTGGGATAAAACCACTCGTCGGAATAGAATTTCGCTGCAACCATCAATTGCGCTATATCGGTTTGGCTAAAAATGCCGATGGGCTCGCCGAAATGAACCGCTTTCTTACCCAACATAATTTTGAGGGTACTTCGTTGCCATTGGTGGCACCTTCATTTAATAACGTCTGCATTATTTATCCTTTTGAAAATAAGCCAGCGGAATTAAAAGACCATGAATTTATAGGCATTGCTCCTGATCAACTTCCCAAATTGTTTCTTCCGGAATGGAAGGCTTTACTTGACAAAATGGTGGTTTTGCAATCCGTCACTTTCCGTACCAAAAGAGAATTCAACCTGCATAAAATCCTGAGAGCTATTGATACCAATGTGATTTTATCCAAACTCACTGAAGCCGATTATTGTAAAACATCTGAAGTAATGATTCCTTTGGAGGAACTGCTTTCGAAATTTGAGGAGTATCCACAGATTATTGAAAACACGCACAAACTGATGGATCAATGTCATTTTGAATTCGACTTTAAAACTCCCAAAAACAAAAAGTATTATTCCGGTAGTCCCGAAAGCGACATGGAACTTTTGACGAAGTTAGCTCACAAAGGATTAATCAAAAAGTACGGTGCCGATAATCCGCAAGCGTTAGCAAGAGTGGAAAAAGAATTAAAGGTGATTGACCAATTGGAATTCAGCGGCTATTTCCTGATCACATGGGATATCATTCAATACAGCATGAGTCAGGGCTTTTTGCACATCGGTCGTGGCAGCGGTGCCAACAGTATTGTAAGTTATTGTCTGGGTATCACCGACATCTGCCCTATTGAACTCGATTTGTATTTTGAACGCTTCCTGAATGTGAACCGCAAAAGCCCCCCCGATTTTGACATTGACTGGTCCTGGAAAGAACGAGACACCATTCTCCGATACATTTTTGATAAATACGGTGCCGATCATGTCGCTTTTTGTGGTACCAATGTGGAATTTAAATACCGCTCCATATTCAGGGAAGTGGGTAAGGTTTTTGGGTTACCCAAAGAGGAATTGGATGCTTTGGCTAAAAACCCGATGCAATTGCATGATAGCAATAAAATCGTGAAGCTAGTTCAGGAATACGGTATGCTACTCGAAAAATACCCCAATCAAAGAAGTATGCATTCCTGTGGTATCTTGATTTCGGAAGAACCCATTACCAATTACACGCCTTTGGAAATGCCACCGAAAGGGTTTCCAATCGTCTTGTTCGACATGCACATTGCAGAAGATATTGGTTTTGAAAAATTTGATATTCTCAGCCAGCGTGGGATTGGTCATATCGACGACAGTGTAAAACTAATCGAGAAAAATCGAGGGATCAAAGTCGATATCCGGGATACTGCTATATCAAAAAACGAGGCTAAGGCCAATCATTTTCTAAGTCATGGAAAAACAATTGGGTGCTTTTACATAGAAAGCCCGGCCATGCGTGGATTATTGCGCCGTCTCAAATGTGATAACTATAAAATCCTTGTAGCCGCTTCCTCTATTATTCGCCCGGGTGTCGCCCAATCGGGTATGATGAAGGAATACATTTTCCGACACAGCCATCCGGATCGTTTCGAATATTTTCATGATGTTTTTAAGGAACAACTCGGAGAAACTTATGGGGTGATGGTCTATCAGGAAGACGTAATCAAGATTGCTTTGCATTATGCAGGACTTCCTGCAGCCGATGGCGATATTCTGCGTCGGGCCATGAGTGGAAAAGGACGCTCCAAAGCAGCACTTCAAAAAGTAAAAGACAATTATTTTGCCTGCTGTGCCCAAAAAGGACATCCCCTTAAGTTGAGTGAAGAAATATACCGACAAATTGAATCTTTTGCTGGCTATTCCTTCTGTAAGGCGCACTCCGCTTCTTACGCCGTGGAAAGTTACCAAAGTTTATATTTAAAAGTCTACTACCCTATTGAATTTATGGTAGCGGTCATCAACAACCAGGGTGGATTTTACCGTACGGAAGTGTATATTCACGAGGCACGAATGTCTGGAGCAACCATCCATAATCCTTGTGTAAACAAAAGCGACTATGAAACTAACCTATACGGAATCGATGTTTATTTGGGTTTCATGCATCTGGAAGGTTTGGAAAGTAGGTCATTACATTTTATAGTTAAGGATCGGCAGGAAAATGGCGGATTCAAATCATTGGATGATTTCATCAACCGTGTTCCGATATGTATCGAAGGCATCCAGATTTTGATTTTTATCGGAGCATTCCGCTTTACGGGAAAAACAAAAAACCAATTACTGGTGATTGCCAGACTCATTCTCGTAAACTTTAAACCCGAAAATAGAAATCTAATGCTGCTTCAGGAACCTATCAAAGAATATGAACTTCCAGTACTCGAACGCTCTCCTTTTGAAGATTCTTTTGATGAAATCGAACTGCTGAGTTTTCCGGTTTCCTGTACTCCTTTTGATTTATTGCAGACTAAATATCGCGGGCATGTAATGGCAAAAGATTTATTAAAGTACCATAAAAAAACGGTTAAAATGCTGGCCTATCTTATTTCCAGAAAACACGTGCCCACCAAAATGGGTGCCATGTATTTTGGAACTTGGGTCGACATCGAAGGCGAATATTTCGATACCGCACATTTTACTAAAAGTTTGGAGAAATATCCGTTCCAAGGCGGTGGCTGTTACCTCCTTCTGGGAACTGTTGAAGTGGATTATCATTTCCCAACCATTACAGTTACAAAAATGGCCAAAATGCCATTCCTCCCAGATCCACGATATTCCAACACTTCTGATAGGCAATATAAAGTACATCAACAGATTAACGAAGATGTAAGCATGACCCATCGGGCACCGTATCCACAGGAGCATGAAATTAACCTGCCAAGGCATAAAATGGTGGTGGGCGAAAAAAAAGAGTCTGTCTGAATATTTTAGGAAGTGAGAAAGGAGCGGTTTTAACAACTTCATACACAAGAATAATAATATAATTCACGTTATATACCAAATGAAAAATCAGGAATACGCAATAGTAGATATAGAAACCACAGGCGGCAATGCCAGTGGCAGTCGCATTACAGAAATTGCCATTATTATCCATAACGGAACTAGCATAATCGACCGTTGGGAAACGCTAGTCAACCCAGAAAAGGAAATACCGCTTGCCATTTTTTCGCTAACCGGGATTAACAATGAAATGGTTCGGGATGCACCTATTTTTGATGCCATTTCTGAAAAGGTTTTAGAAATGCTGACCGGACGCATTTTCGTTGCTCATAATGTCAACTTTGATTATTCGTTTGTTCGCCACCAACTCGAAGCTAGCGGATTCAAATGGACTGCGCCAAAATTGTGCACCGTTCGTGCCGCAAGAAAGATTAAGTCGGGATTGGGTTCGTACAGCTTGGGAAGACTTTGCCACTCGCTAGACATTCCTTTAACAAACCAACACCGTGCCGGCGGTGATGCGGATGCGACAGCCATATTGTTTTCCCGTTTACTGGAATGGGACACTGAAGGAGTACTAGAAAAAATGATAAAAAAGACGGCACAAGACCAGCGCTTACCTCCTAACCTACCGCCAGCTGACTTTGAGCAATTACCTGAAAAAGCAGGGGTATATTCTTTTTACGATCAGACAAGAAAAGTCATTTACGTAGGAAAGGCTATTAACTTAAAAAACGGGTGGCCTCCCATTTTAGCGGCCATAATATCACTCCACAAAGGCAAAATTTCCTCCGGGACATATACAGTATTTCCTTTGAAATTTGTGCTACAGAATTAATGGCGCTGTTGCTGGAATGTACCGAAATTAAGAAACTGTGGCCCACCTACAACAGGGCATTAAAACGCTTTGACCCTAAATATGGACTGTATGAGTATGAAGCCCGCAGTGGTTACCGATATCTGGCTATTGGAAAGTTAGCCAAATTTCAGGGGTGTATTGAGTCTTTCAATAGTTTGTATAAAGGCATTAATGTATTGCGAAGCCTAGCCGAACAATTTGGCATTGATAATCGATTCTGCAATTACGGCATGGACGACCATGGAGAATTTATACCAAAACCGGAACGGAACGATTTACCTGAAGTTGAACAGCACAACGAGCAAGTCAAAAACGCCATTGCTTTTTTAATAAAAAACAGACCAACCTTTGCTATTATAGACAAAGGAAGGACATCTGAAGAACGCAGTTGCATTTGGATTGAAAACGGTCACTTTTATGGCATGGGATATATCGCTTCGGATATTGGTTTTACGGATCCCGCTGAGATAAAAGATCATGTCACTCCCTACAAAAGCAACCAATATACTGTGGATTTAATCCTTGCTTATGCAGAGAAATATCCCGGTAAAGTGCGTTTTAAACTAAATGAGAATGAATGATATCACGCTTTAATAGACCCTAAACATTTTACTTCCTTACCTATTCTAAAAATATTAAGAGACCTATTCTACTGGCATTAATGCTTAATGACTAGAAGTAAAATTTGCATTGTTAAAATTTAAAACTAAATACGAAAGTAGGGAATATAAGCCTGTTTCAAATTTTTAGTTTACGAGCAATTGCATTTGTATATTAATTTACAATCATGTCCTGATCGTAAATCGTTTTATCATAATCAGTTTTTATAAAAATGTGATATTTGCCAATTGGCAATTCAAAAGCAACTTCACTATTTTTAGGGATTGTTAGAAAACTTTGAATGGGAATAGCCAAGTTATTCATAAAAGCATATTCTTTAAAATCAATTATTTCAACTAAAACTTCTTTGTTTTTATAGCCAGAAAATTTGCTGTCCTTTACAATTACTTTTTTGAATTCAGCATTGGGATAAATAATTTTCAAACTTGGTTTAAGGTTATTAACCAAAAAATAATCAGCAGATGATTTTACTTTCGTCGTGTCTGCCAGATATTTGCGAGGAATTAAAGTTAAATCTTGTTTAGTATCTGCACAAATGACTGTTTGGTTTATTGTTATCGGGTTAATTCCTGATAATTCTTTAAAATACTCCGCCATCCATTTATCCTTATCGTCTTTCTTTTCTATATGAGAATGCCCTACATATACAAAAATTTTGGCATTAGGGCCTTTCTCTAGAATCTTTATAATGTTTTTGGCCTGACCCAATTCTCTATCAATACCTTTCTCAAAATTTTCATGTCCTGTAACGATAAAACCTAAAGCTATTGCCTTTCTGATGAAATGAGCAAAATAAGGCTCATCAGTGTAAATTCCATTCTTATAATTTGGGGTGGTCTCCTTTTCTGAACTTTGACTATTAAATCCTTCTAATGACAGATAATGATATCCATTCGCTTTCAACGTTTCTAATAGTTCCATTGCAAACAATCTATGCTTTGGATAATAATGATCTTCATTCAGCATAATAACTTGGTTTTCTTTTGCGATTTCTGCAATCTTCCCAAAAACCTCATCGTCTTTGTAAACATCCTCTTTACTAGATAAAGCGGTAATCACGGAAGTAAAATTTTGTTTACGTTCTTTTTCGTAATCTACAATTAAGGAATCATACAGTTTATTATTAGACATGGATGCATTAACCGCTGCTAAGAACTGGAATTTGTCATCATTTCCCATTTCTGATTTTAGAGGTGCAGTTTCCAACTTTTTGCTTGCAAAAAGCGGGTTGGGATGTATGTTAGGAAAATTCTTAATAAATATTGATACATAGGACATTTTCTTGGTATTCAATGAGTCAATATCAATTTTATTCAATAAATCATTAACGAATAATGAAAAGTTCTTGTCCTTTCTTGAATTGGTTTTCACCAATCCTAAAACTTTTCTTTTCCCTTTTTGCTTTTCGAAAAGGAAAGTATTATTTACCGTATCAGATACTAGAATTTTAGCATTTTTAAAATTAGCGCTCAGTGGTTGGGCATTCTGGTAAAAAAAATACATCTCAATTCCATTTTCTTTTGCATCAGCAACTAAAAAAAGATCTTTTGATGCTATATTATTATTCTTTAATACTTGTTTAAATTCTTTTTCATTACTGACAGCAACTTCTCTAAATTGAACATTTTTATCAAAGTCAATTCCCACTTTCAAAGAATCATTGTAAAAATAATTTCTATTAAAATAATTGTACTCAGACAATTTACTTTTATTCGAGCCACAAGAAATAAATAGCAACAACACTAATAAATTAAATAATCTAAACATTATTCTAAAGGTTTTTCTAGGGGTCATAACTGCGTTTTATTTAAATAAAGTAAAGGAAATTAAAATTAGATAATTTCTTACGAAAATAGCAAGAACAATCTAAATTCCAATACATGATTTAGGATTTACATACACTGCAATTTTTAAATACGATTGAATCATAATCTAAACCCAGTTTAACACCTTAAAAAATAGTCTACTCTCAGAGCTTATTGTTTATACCATTTCTAATCGCGTACTGATTGTTTTATTCCTAAAGCAATTACAGAAATCGTATTTTTTATCTAAAAAATAAGAGATTTTAAATCTAGTTTTTATTCGAAACGGACTAAAGGGCAGCTAAGATAGTGTCTTATGGATGCTCCAAGCGCATAATGGCTACGCTGCACTAGCCACCCTTCGGGACTTATAGCTCTTCACATCCATAAGCCACTTATATCTTGCTTTCTTTTTTTCCGTTTTTTCTTTTAAAAACATTTTTTTGAGTAAGACGGGCACAGAGGAAGTAATTTAAATAATAGTAATAATCTAAATCACAACATCATGGCACACAATCTCAATTTCAACGCTCAGACAGAGAAACACAGCTTTTTCAGCGTGAAAGAAAAAGCATGGCACAATTTAGGGCAGGTTATACAGGACTATCCCACAAGCGCGGAGGCAATACTCCACGCAGGCTTAGACTATGAAGTCGAAAAAAGAAAATTGTTCACTCCCAGTCTACAGGGTAGCACCATCGAAGTTCCGAATTATTTCAGTACTGTACGCACTGACAATGATGCCGTTTTGGGTGTCGTGGGTAAAGACTACCAAATTGTTCAAAACAGGGATGCCTTTTCATTTTTTGATGCTATTGTAGGCGGTGATGGCATCTTATACGAAACCGCAGGGGCTTTGGGCAAAGGGGAACGAATTTTTATTACCGCTAAACTCCCCAACTATATCCGCGTGGGTAAAGATGACCTTATCGAAAAATACCTTTTCCTAACGACTTCTCACGACGGAAGCGGTAGCATAACTGCTGCCTTTACTCCTATTCGAATTGTATGCGCCAATACTCTTAATGCCGCACTGCGCGACCAAAGCAATACGGTGCGCATTCGCCATACCTCCAACGCCAAACAACGTTTGGAACAGGCACACAAGGTCATGGGTATTTCCGATATTCTATCGGTACAAATGCAGGCTATTTTCAATTATTGGACAAAAATTCGTATCTCAGACAGCGAAGTAAAAAAACTCATTCAGTCTGCCCTTGCACCTAGCAAAGAGGTGCTCAAAAACCTCCAAGAAGGCAATGAGGATGAACTATCTTCTTGCTTTAGCAATATGGTGGATAGTGCTTTTTCATACGCCATGTCAGACCCTACCCAACTAATGGACACTACCAAAGGCACCGTTTTTGGAGCATACAATGCCATAACGGGCTACTTTCAGAATGTCCGCACGTACAAGGATGATGAAGCAAAAGTGTCTTCTCTTTTAATGGGTGGTACGGGACAATTGCGAGCACAGTCGGCTTTTAACCTGTGTACCAATTTTGCAAACAAAGGAGTGGATGCGCTACTAAATTAAACTAAAAAGGACAGGTAGTCCAACCTGCCTGTCCTTTACAAAATCGCCTATCCTTATACTTTTAAAAAAGTGATGAGGGAAAATAAATTATAATCTTCAACGTAAAATATGAATTGGAATTCGGAGACACCTTCAAACACTATACCCTCATAGACCAATTTTTTGTACTGTTTGGCAAGCAAAAACAAGGCTACTGACAAGACGCAAACAGCAAGGTTTGAATATGTATTCCGCCCCGCAATTGTTATTACTTTCGTAATAACAATTGCGGGGCGTTCAGAACTGCATGATTGCTTATATTTTTTACTGTGTACACTGACAACTTACAATTCAGATCTTGTTGACGGAATGATATCCTTTTTAGAAGACTGTTTTTACTCTATTAATAGTAGTAAGACTGCTTAATATACCCCCCGTCCTGTGCACTTTATTATGTTTCCCCAGACATCAAAATGGCTTTTTCAATCACAGCGACTGTCGCGTCTGTAATGACTATGATAAGCCCTTGAAAACCGCTTCTGCACAAGCCGTGTTACAAGATATTTACTAAAAATCCAGGGAGTCAGGATTACTCTTATCTAATTACCAGTACACTTGATGGTAAAGTTTATTTTTTTCAATTTTTCTGTCGCAAAATCATAAAGTTTGGTTATTAAATATTTTCCCTAATCTCTTCCAAATCTATATTCCCCAACGTTATAAAATCATATACAAAAACATATAATTTCTCATTTGGCTTATATAAATCCTCAATACATCGATCTGCCGTTTCAAATGAAAGGAATTAGTACCATTTCTATGTTATTGTTGCCAGACTGAGGCAACAAAATTGCAATTTTCATGTAAGTATTTCACGACGAGACATCGGTTTTAGACAAAAAAACATTCCTAATAAAGACTATTTTTTTGTCTTTTTTTTAATAAAAACATTGAAATCAATATTTTATTTCCATAATAATCATTTAGATATTGTAATTTTTACCTACGAAATAGATATGGGTACTTAAGAAAGAATACAAGCTCTTTTTACTCCTTTATCTATAAATGTATTACAATCCAGCACACGTTAATAATGGCTTTTAGAACTATAAATATTACTGGCTTTGACAGTAAATAGGAATTAAATGCCGCCGTTAATTTAAAATTAAAGAATATGTTTGAAGCTATAAATAAAAATGTTTCTAAAGCAACTCAATTTACACAAAGTGAATTGGAATATTTTGACTCCCTATTACAGTTAAAAATAGTCCCAAAAAAAACTTTATTATTGCAAGAAGGGGAAATTTGCAGTTTTGAAGCTTATATTAATAAAGGCTGTACTAGAACGTTCTATATCAATGAAAACGGTTTTGAAGTAATTCTCCAATTTTCAACAGAAGATTGGTGGCTAAGTGATATTGCAAGCTTTCATGAAAAAAAACCAAGTAAACTATATATTGAAACGTTAGAAGATTGCGAACTAATTTTTCTCTCGCTAGAAAACAAAGAAGCCCTTTTGGTAAAAATCCCATCACTTAAAAAATACATTAGCTAAAATTGGTACTCTGAGTTATTTTTTGGAGTAGAAAACTACAGCATTGATATGGAAAATTTATTAAATATTGTTGAATTAATTTCGGCTTTATAAAGATAAATAGGGACCGATTCACAAACTTAATTGAACTTTCTATAGGGAGAGCCTTTTATTTAGATTGTTAAAAATCAATTATTATTTAGTACTTTTATATAAAACAATAATTGTTGAATAGTAAAATCTCTCAAATATCGGAAATATATACACAACTTATTCCTCCTATGGAAGAAGGACTCCTTGTGTTTCGGCTTCACGAAAAAATTAAGAATGGGGAGATTGATGTAAACTTTTCCACACAGGATATTCAACGAGTAATAGAAGAAACAAATCAATTTAACCTAACTAGTAGTATCCCAAATCGCGAGCGTCTTCTGAAAAACTTACTCACCTATTTTATAGAAAGACCAGCAGAACAAAAAAATCTTTATACACTAACAGAGTATGCGAGGAAATTTATATTGTTATTGGAGCATAAGATCAATAATCCTTTTCGTAAGTTTCCTCTGCGTGAAAGCTTTAAGAGATATGCAAATTTTTCTGCTCAAGATGTTCGGCAAATTAATCAATTTGAAAGTTGGTTTAACCAAGGATTTCAGGCTACTACAAGGGAAAACATATTTGATCATTTGGAGGAGTTAAAATCCGATGTTCAATCTTCCATCCAACGCCTCAATAAACTGTTATATTCAGGAAAGGAAACAGCATTGGGCTTAGTCTCTGAGTTTTCGGTAATTTTTAGCGATCTTGGTGAGAAGGCTGACGAAATAAGGGATACTCTTAGATTAGGCAACACGCTTCAGCTTGAATTTGATCTGGTTGTTTCTTTTTTTTACACACAGTCCATAGAATTCAAGCGTCCATCCACACCAGAAGAAACTTCGCAATTAAACGAATTGCTTTATTCTTATACAAGGTCTTCAGAAATAAAACAAGAAATCAATTCCTTTTTTGAATTAGTTGATACTAAACTTGGACAATTGCGAGAGCGTATACAGTACGCCAGTACTAAGTTAAATGAATTACAAGAACTTTTTCGATACCAGAGTCATTTCAAATTAAACCTTAAAAGACTTCTAGAGTATGCTCTCACAGCAGTTGATCAAGATAAGTGTGAATTTGTATTGCCTTCTTTATTATTGCTAAAAGGGTTTCCCGAAGAGCGTTTTAAACTTACAGCGATGCCTGATTTAGAAAGAGATTTTACCCAACGTAATATGGTAATCGATAATCCACAAGATATTGAATATCATCGTCAAGAACTAGTCAAAATAGAGGTGGATTTAAATAATCAGCAACGTACATCCGTATTAGTTGATCATTACAAAGAGAGACTTAAAAATGGAGAAACAATAGATTTTACAACAGAATTTTATCATTTATTAGATAATGAGTCAGACGAGGAAGTAGCCATACAGGTAGCTTATGAGCTTATTCAATATACTGATCAAAACCCAGGTTTTGGTGTAGATATCCTGCCAAAAATCCTAAAACGTTATCAAGCAAAACCTATTATCACATGGACGATCAACTTAAAGAACCAGAAATAACTATCGATTTTAGTTTTTTGAAACTGAGGGATGTACAGGCACATTTTGCCGATTTAAATATTGCTTTACTTGGAGGTAAACATATCCAAACTGGAGAAGGTTATAATTTTACTTTATTAAACAACTATCCAGACCAATTCAAGTTTTTTTACCGTAGCCTTTATGGACTAGAGTTGAAACAATCAAGAGTTGAAAATATAGACTATTATTATTTAGACTTTCCTGATGAGGGCAAGGGAAAATTACATTCGTCCGATCGCTTTCGGGAAATGACCCCATGGGAAGTAATAATTGCACTAATGTTGCTAAATATGTATTATGATCGCTTTTTCGAACAAACAAAAATTATAAATTGGGTAGTAATTCAAAAAGAAATAACTGAAAGCGAAATAGCAAATTTGTATAAAAAGGCTTTTTTCAACAATGCTGTTCGCGATCACTATAGCGATCCGGAATGGAAAGCCCTTTTTGATACTTTTAAAAGAGTCTTGAGAAATTTCGATCGTTGGGGCTGGATCAAGCTTCAGCCTGCGGAAGAAAGCGATGGGGATTTAGTTTTTGTCATCCGAGAAAGTATTGACCGTTTTGGAAAACTTTATCAATACGAGATTAGCCAATTTGACAATTTCATTGAGCAAATAAACCAAAAACGATTAAAGTCATGAGGTATCCACTAATTCATGCTCTATCAACCGTTGGAATCTTAAAGCACTATAATCAGGATTACTTGATTCATGATGAGCGTACAGATTTTACTGGCGCGAATGGTGTTGGAAAATCCATTATTGCAGATCTTTTTCAATTAATATTTATTAATGATAGGCAATTATTTCAATTTGGCACAGAAGGTTATCGAAAAGAAGCTAGGCAGATTCACAAACTACCATATAAATGCCGTGATGCATATGCATTTTTAACAATTGAGATTTCTGAACATAAATACATTTGCATAGGTGTTTGTATCCCCAATACAACCAACAGGCCACTAAAGCCATTTGTAATTACTACTAACTTAGATAATCAGCAACGATTAGGTGATAGGTCTTTCACTTTGGATAAGGTACCAGTCGCCAAGCATTTTATAAATGATAATAACCAAGTCAGTGTCGTTGAGGAACTGGGCCGTCATTTCCGGGATAACCATGGTCTTTACTTTGAATTTTATAGCAGTCGGGATCAAAAAGACGAACACTATGCCCGCTTATATGATCAGCAACTTTTGCCTATTAATCTTAGTATTCCAAGCAGTTTAAAAGCTTTTGCTAAAATAATCCAATCTTTTTCAAGAGCTAGAACCGGTGGCGATAAATCAGAAGACCTGAAGGATTTTCTTTTTGATGGCTTAGAAAAGGAATTCGAGCAGCTTTTCGATAATCATAAAAATGAGATAGATAAACTATTAAAAGACTATGATGATCTTCAAAAGTTTATTATTGATTTAGAGAATAAACAATTGCAACTGGGCGAGCTAGACGATTTTGCAAATAAACAACTTACAGCCCAAAAAAAACATCTCTTAAGTAATTGCGGATATTCTTTTTCCAATAGTAATAAAACACAGGCTTCGCTTCAATCAAGTTTAGAAGAATATGATACAAATTTACATAAACTGGAGCTTCTTCAAACTCGACTGCCTCGTTTACTTTTAATTGCAGATGGTTATGAAGCTAGGCTTTCGAGATGTAGTTCCAAATTAGAAACCATCACTGATTGTCAAGAGTTAATGAAAAAGGTTCGAACAACTGATAATCGGATTAAAGATTTAACAATTGAAAATTTACCTTCTATAGCAGAAGAATTTAATGGCAGTATTTTTATTGACGACTACCAAGATAGCGAGGTTCTAAGACGTTGTCAAACATTTATACCTGTTTACCTACAATACAAATCCATTGCAGCTATAGAAAAGCAAATTGATCTTCAAAAGGAGTTAATCCAAAACAGAAAGATAAAACTAAATGGAGAAATTGATTATCTAAATTTAATCAGCAGATTATTTAGCTATTCAAGTGAACAATCTCTTATTGCTCAGATAATTAAGTCAGATAAAACAATGTCAATTGCCCAGGAAGCAGTTTTATTTCACTTTATAAATACTCACTGGCAAAAACCAGAAGACATAGGCTATCCTTACTATGCACAAGGTTTTCAATTTTTTAATGAGGACCACATAATCAAAGATGATAATCTTC
This sequence comes from Flavobacterium zhoui, assembly GCF_042787235.1. Classification (NCBI taxonomy): domain Bacteria; kingdom Pseudomonadati; phylum Bacteroidota; class Flavobacteriia; order Flavobacteriales; family Flavobacteriaceae; genus Flavobacterium; species Flavobacterium zhoui. The sequence goes on along the minus strand of NZ_JBHZPY010000012.1, from coordinate 29,533 downwards.
AGGGGTATTGGCTTAGTGTGAATGATCTAAACATTTTTATTCCTAACCTTCAGAATGAACCGGTTTTGGGAAATCCTGATTTACGCAGTAAAGCGATTTCTGAACTTTTGGCAAATAACGAAACATTAATAAGTACAGCCAGAACAGAACTAGTACAGTTACAGCTTTTTGAAAAAGGTCAAGATTGGAAGTATGTCGAGATTTTAGTAGATTTGGATCAACTTCTATATGATTATGGAATTGCTGCAGATTTCGCTATTACTGCCCAGCTTGTCATGCAAATCGATGATAAAATTGATGCCCTTAAAAAGGAATCTGAAGATTTACGGTACCAGATAAATGAGCAACTGTTAGAGGAGGGTATTGATCCTACCACAGATATCCAAACTGTACTTAATTTAGAAAATTCTAACTTTTTATGTTGGAAGAAAAGATCAGAAAAATTCCAACAATTGTATAACAATGACAGTGCTACTGAAACTGCAATGAGAGAAATCAGTATGCCAGTATTGAAACAGCAAGTAGATGAGAGAAAAATTCGTGCCAGTCGTGCAATGGAAATATATTTGGAAGATCGTACAGCATTAGAAGCGCTTTACCCCGAACTTCTAACAGAATCTTTACCGGAAATCCACGAAGAAAAACTTCGCGAATTAAAAAAAGAATCTGAGGATGCAATTCGAAACTATCAAAGTCAGTATCTCGCTTCTTGCAAACTTTTTCGTGAAACTGCCGATGGCAATAACATCGAGATTGCAACAGAAATATCAGAAGGCCGTTATAGCTTTCCTCTTTTGGAGAGAGCTTTACTTGGCAGTAGAGTTAGATTTCAGGATCAAATCTCAGAAGAGCTTCGGACAGCTAACAGGTCGAGGCATAAGTTGATAGATTCGATTCACGAGACCATGCTAAAAATATTTATACGAACAAAAACAAAATATGAAGAATACCGTACACAGGTTCGTGATTTAAATTTATTTTTTAAAGGAAAGACTATCAGTAATAAATACTTTTTCCAAGTTGAATTTATCCCAAGTGGGGATATCCCAATAGAATGGATAAATCAACTACAAAGCCAATCTCAACATTTATATAAACCTGGGGAACTTCCCATCGGTGAATCTGTAGACGTGTTTGTAGAAGACTTCTTTAAAACAGCAGTAGGTTACAAAAAGAAGATTGCATTTAGAGACCTTCTTGATCCCAAAACATACTTTACACTTGATGCAGGACTTACCGATGAGAATGGAAAAGAAGTCTCAGGAAGTACTGGAGAAACCTATACTGCAAAAGTACTCTTAGGTATTGGGAGGTTATCAAAAGTTCAGTCCCAAAATCGTGATGGAATTCGTTTCATCATATTAGAAGAAACTGCAAATCTGGACAAAACCAATTTTAATAATTTTCCTGCTATCGCAAAGGAATTTGGCTATCAAATTATTACAATGACTCCAAAACCATTTGGAGCTGATGCAACAGCTGGCTGGTATCTGCACCACTTGTTGCCAGGAAGAAACGATCCAGATATTAACTATCCAATGCCAGCCAGTTATTTTAAAACAAATACTGATAAAGAAGATCTACTAACATATCTCAACAAAAAGGCTCAATGAATTGGATAGCACTGAAAGCACTTCATGAAATTTACGAATCTGGTGCAACTAAAAAAAGGGAAAGCCTGATGAGGGACAATCATTTCTTATTTCTTTTACAGCAAACAAGGGAATTAAAAGAAGGTGTAAAGAACATTGTTAAAGGAGATGGTTTTGACAACTATTACCAACGTTCTCATTTAAATAAATATTTAGAATATAATAATTTTCTAGATAAAAATGGCTTACTTAAGCCGCAATTACGAATTCAGGAAGATGATATAAATATCCTTTTGGGACTTGAAAAAGGAATGATGAGTGGAAATTTAATCCCAATAAGAAATGAGATAATCCAGGCTGAAGAAACAGTTAGAGGTGTGTCGCAAATGTTTTTTAAAAATGAAAAGTATTTAGAAAAATCAGACAGCTTAATAAGTGCTGTAAAAGGTATTTTGGGAATTGCTGAACTTGCTAATGACAAGGATCAACAATACAAATATGTATTACAAAGTAACCTGCCAAATAAAATTGTGCTCTGTGAGAATCTAGACTTTTTAAAACGTCCTTCTAAACCTAGAAAACGCAATATCGAACTTTGGTACGCAGGTGGTAAGAATATAGATAAGCTTAATTATATAGGTGAAATTAATTTGCCCATCTATTATTCCTGTGACTGGGATTATGATGGATTAATGATCTATCAGTTAGTAAAAAAAAAAATATCTAATATCCGTCTGCTGTATCCAAATGGCCCTAGAAAAAGCATTGTTAAAACTGAACATGATAGTCATTGGAAATTTAAAAATGAATCTCATCTATTATCTAATCTAGATCCTTCTTTCTATTCCGAGCTGGAAAAAACACTGATCATAGAATTAATCACTTCTAACGATTGGATAATGGAAGAAACAAATGATTTGATTGAAATGATTAACCATGCTAACAAATTGGATTTAGATTCATAATAACGGATAATCTTCACAGTTAAAGATTTAGTATGTTTTGTGATAGAAATATTTATTAAAGTTCCAAAACTTTCAAAACTTAGTTTAACTAATAATTATTCCAATAAATATATCCACAAATAACAAAAATAACTTTTAAACAGATATAAAATATATTTAATCAAATTAAAGCTGATACCTCATTTACCACAAAAAAAAAAGACATTCTCTTTTACTTTGATTAAATAAAAGTAAAATTATCAGATTACATTTTGTCGCAAAATCATATATAAAACTAAATACCTTGTTGCTTAAATCCCAAACAGAACATCCATATCAAACTACAGAAGACATATAAAGTCATCTCCTTGTAAGTAAGACCATTATTACTTTTTCTGAATGCCTCTTTGTTTCATTCCACATATAAAAATACCTTAAATTTACTGAAGGCAATTTCAAACTAAATTATTAAAATGATTATTATGGAGAATTTTCAAGATCTGGATATCATACAAGCAACAACTTGGATTAAATCGCATGTACATGAGGATCACTGGCCAAAAAGAATTCAGGAATTAGAAGATAAAGTAACCCAACTAACCCATGCTGTGAGGGGTGGCGATTTTACTAAAGATATGAAAAGACTTAATCTACAGGAGGATCCCATAGGATGGTATTTGTATTTAATGCAATGCCTGACTTGTGATATTGATAAATACGAATTTTATCAAGGTGCCCGCGTAGCACCGATTTTTAAGACTTTGGGAGCCCATCTTGATCTTGTTAAAAAGATCGGGGGAATTTCAGCAAAGGTTTTAAAAATGATCAAGAGTGAAAAAAAACAGACTGATTCAATTCTCTTTGAGATTCTAACTGCGTTGCTTTGGGTGCGTCAGGGCTATGAAGTCTCTTTTATTACCGAAGGCAAGGAGAGAAGCCCTGATTTAATGGCAATTAAAGGAGGAGAAAAATGGTTTATTGAATGCAAACGATTGTCACAACGCTCAGAGTATAGCATCAAAGAACAAAATAATTGGCTGGCTATGCTTGGACATATTTCCAAATATCTAACTGATCACAATTTATTTTTAAAGGTTGTTTTTCATCAGGAATTGCACAGCCTTAAAGATACGTTTCTTAGGGATTTACTCATTGAGCAAACATTAAAAAATGGTGAAATATTGGAGATATCAAATGATATCCTTACAATTAGTACTTCGAAAATAAATATAGGAAATATAAACATTATTTTAGAAAAGGAACCAGTCAAGTACGGTTCACCTCATTTAAGAGAGCTCATCGGCGGTGATAGGGAAAGTACAGGTTTTAGCACTGGCATTTTAGCTAATTACGGAACTTATGGCAAGCCTGCAGGATTTAACAAATACCTACTAAAAATTTCCAATATTTTTGCAGTTGATTGGAATTGTGATGCACCGCAAGCAATAGAAACGAAAGCAAGAGATATTATGACCCATTTAAAAAAAGCAAATAGTCAATTTAGCAACTCAGGTAATGCAGTTATTCATGTTGGTCTCGAGACGTACGATGGACCGGCAGTGGAAAGAAAACGTTTTGAAAAGATCACACAAAATGCAGCTGTTTTTGACAAAGAAGATAAGAATCTGAAGTTTGTTTATTGCCATTTTTTGCAAACTTACAGCTTTACAGATGACATATTTGTCTGTGATGAGTCAGTTGCATACTTTCGTGAAAGAAATTACTTTGAAATACCTCTGAATAACAATTTCCTTCTGGGTTTAGACACTGTTGTTAAAAAGAATTCACTTCACTGGGAAATCCCACATCCCTGATTTGTTAGTGAAGTTGGTAGTGAACTACTAAATAGTTATATCATCGCCACATCCTAAATGGCAGTATATTTCAATGTAATATCAACTTTGCAATTAAACGTATGTCCTATGTTAAGAAAAAGAGTTTCCAATTTTCTCAAGTAAATTAATTCATTATACTATTATCTTTTCAATGGATCAACTAAGAAAAGAGATATCAAAGTGGTTTAGTAATTAATATGACCTGCTAGTATTCATTTTTTTATTATCGATCACATTCACTACAACCTTTAGATCTGAATTTATTATTCTCAATCTAAAGTTTATATCTTAAATCAAGAGCCTGTTTTTCAAGACCAGGAATCAATTCTCTTTCGATCTGAATGTCTTTTAAGTTTTTTTCTATGAAATGTAATGCACCGATTCTACCTTTTAAGATAAGGTATTCCTTTTTTTTATTATTTAAATTAAAATCCGTAGTTTTAATTGGAGTAGTATCGATTACTACAATTTTATCAGGATTTTTATCCACTATATCCATTTCTTCCCCGTCAACTGTTAAATTTAAAATCTCATTGATTACTAACCAATTCTTTTTTGTATCGGATTTTAAATAAATACCTATAACGGGATTTTTTTTATTGTCTTCCATGAAAATCTGTAATGGAAAATTATTCCTTAACCCTCCATCATAAACTTTTACCCCGTCTTCTTTTTTCGCAGTGAAGTAATATGGTATTGACATTGAACATCTAGCCGCATATGCTGCGTAGGCCGTCTTTCTATCGCCCTTTGAATCAAATTTAATAGTTCCGTCTTTAATACGGCTTGCATATACAGTTGTGTGATTTACAAAATCTTGTAATTTAATCTCATTTTGTTTAATAATTTTCTTATTGAGGCATCTCTTTATCCAATTTTCTATTTCGTTACCAGGGTAAAAGCCTCCTCTTGTAATTAAATTTACTAGACCTTGGAGTATTCCAGTATCTCTAAAATCATTAAAATCTTTTTTATTTAATTCATCAAGTAGTTCCTGGGGTTTATATCCTGCACCCAATAAAACAGCCGCAATTGCACCGGCAGAAGTTCCTGCAAAGGCATTAAAAGAATAATACTTTTCAAGTTCCAACAATGCACCTGCAAATGCTAAACCTTTGACTCCTCCCCCCTTTAAAACAATCGAATATGGATATTGATTACTTACAACTAAGAGTAAATTATCCATTGCATTTTTATAAGCTATTGTTAAACTTGGTTCGATAATTTTCCTACAACTATCACAGATTTTTCCTGAATCCAATGATAACCTGATTTCTTTTTTATCTCTTTTAAAATGAAAAATGCAATCTTTAGAAGTTTCATTTTCATGTGAATGGATCTTCGGTGCTAAAAAGTTTAAAGCATAACGAGTCAAATAATAGCGACAGAACCTTACTGTATCATTAACGAATTGTTCAGACGAATCAACCGTAAACATTGCGATTGACCTTTCTTTGTTAATCGTACCAAAAAGATTTTTCACCCTAACACTGGATAAAGCCTTATCAAGGACAATAATTAAGAATGGTCTATTACCTTTTGCTAAAATCTTGTACTCATCAACCCACTCGAAAACTTCCTCAGCTGTAAAAGCAGTTCTGGTTTTATAAAGTGTGCTTTGGAATTCTTCCTTTGGAATTTCAAATCTAAATTCAGTCTGAACTTTATTTAAAGATTTACATGCTGCTTTCACGCTTTCAATAAGCTTGGGGTTTGAAACTAGTACTTCAATGGGATATGACATTTTATCTAACTATTAAATACGGATCCTCATCAAACAGGGTTTCCTTACTATTTGCACTTTCAATTTTAACACCGTATTTATAATCTCCCTTTTTATCTGCAGAATCCTCAGCAAGCCTAATGATTTCATTTGTTTGGTAAGGAAAGAAAAACGGTAAACCAATTTGTACAAAATTCCTTTTCCATTGAAAAGGACTTTCATTTTCAAAATACAACGTAAATATCAAGCTTTCTTTTTCAAAATCTAAATGGCGATATGCATTTTGCACATTCCATTGGATAATCGAAAATTGTTTAACTTCGATTTTTTCAGGAATTATCAATTTTCTTTCGTGTTCTGAAAAATCCACATTAATTGTAACAATTTCTGCCATGTTAATTCGTAATTAGTGTTATTATAGATTTAAATTTGGTTTCGAGTTATTTTAATTCTAATTGTAACAAAGTGTAAGGTGTTCCTCTAAAATTAGTATATAAAAGACTTTACTTATTCCAGTAAATAAAGTAATTTTTATCGAATAATTCATACAGGAAATACATTATTTTGATAAATATAATAACGTTGGTTAAGAAGTTGAGCTAGTGTTAAAAGGGAAGTTCAGCATCATCCAAAAGTTTTTTAAAGGTTTGCTCATTATTCTCCGACTCTTCTTCATAGTCTATATTTCCCGCGCCGCTGTAGAATTTTTTTAATATCCTAATTTCTGCTTCAAATCTATATTTTTTGAGCAAATCAAGAAGTCCTTGTCTCTCATATCCTGTCTCTAATTCAATTGACTTATATTTTCCATTATTCATCTTTACAATAAATTCTTTACCATCCTCAAAAAAATTTGCCGAAGTAATAAAAACCGCCTTTGCTTCTTTTCCTCTTTCAATTGTTTCTTTATAATACTTTTCCGCAAAAGGAAGTGTTCGTCTAAAAAACCATCTTAAAGTTGAATGTTTATTGCTGTCTCCTAAATTTATTGTTGCCCCAGAATTATAACCTTTCAATTCCACAAAAATTATTTCAGGAGGATTACTAGATTCAATAATATAATCATACTCATAATTTTCTTTATTTCCTTCTTTGTCAAGCATTGTCAATGTTTTTCCTCTTTCAATACTGGCATTTGGATAAATAGTCTTTAGTAAAGGATACATTAAAAACTCAAATAAGGTTCCTCGTAGTTCCTTTAGTGCATCTTCCTGACCAGCATCTTTGATTGACTTTAATATTTCTCCAATAGTTTCATCGACATTGTGGCCTACATTTAAAAAGCTAGACAATTCTCTCATACCATTAAGCACCTCATAAATTTTTGCACCAAAAATTGCGCTAATATCAAAAGCAATAATTCCATTTTTTTTGATTGTATTTAGTGTTTGGCTTGAGCAGGTTTTATAAATTAATACAGGTAGTATTTTTCTACTTTCCTCCATTACGGATTTACGGTTTATCTGAATTCTTGCAAGGAATGCATCCAAATGTATTGGCGAATAATCGCTTGCCAATACGACATCCAAAACAACCAGTGTTTGCTTATCAATAGTATCTGCTTGTGCACCTAGGACCGTATTTATTCCTGTTGCACGAGTATAAGCAAATGCATCCCACATCAAATTATTATGCTTAGCACCAATATGAGGAGTTTTTTTATTTCGATAAACAACATTTTTATTGTCTATTAAATTAGAGTTACCCAGCCATCTGATTATATCAGGCAAAACCGTACAGTCTGTAACCATATTTACAAAATGATTAGCCATTAGCATTTCTTCATCAGGAGTAGATCTTTTTTCCTTAAATAATTTGTAAATAATATAAACTACACCATTTTGGTCTTTTACTTTGTAAACAATATCAAGCTTCATCAATAACGTAATAATATCATCTAAAGAAACAACTTTAGTTGAGCTTTCTTCCAGTGGCGCAGCCGTAATTTTTAAACCCTCAAAATAGGATACAATTCCATCATTTTGATCCATCAGCTGTAATAATCTATAAATAGGCGGGCGGGATTTTTTACTAATATCTTTCACTCCATCCTTACCAAAATCATATCCATTTCGAATATACACGTACTGACCTTTGCCAAATGTGTATGGCTCTGAAGATTTAATTACTTTTTGGGCAACTGCACGACTTACTATCTTTCTAGCATTTGCAGGAGTAACGGAAAATTTATTAATTAAATTAATATGTATATCCATCGCAGACTCAAACAATTTAACTTCTAGTAATTCTGCCAAATACTTATTATACTTATCCTGAATTGTAATTTTGGTTTCTTTCATTTGTCACACTGCCCTTATAAATTTTATTTTTTAAATTTTGTCGCTCCGTCTTTTTTTATCATGAGTTGCATTTAAAAACACAAATACCTAATAATTAAGTTTTTAAATATTATTAAAAATGTATAATATTCTTAATTCTTCGAAAATACTCTCAAAATTGTAAAAAAGTTGTCACAAGATCGTGGTATTTGCTTAATTTAGGTATTGCAATTAGTTTGAATTCAAGTACGTGATTTTATAAAATCTATTCTCTTAATTTATTAATTTATTTGTCCACAGCACAACATCAGAATCTGGCACAACCAATCTCAACAGCAACTCTGGGCGGGACAATGCAACATAAACAATCCGCAACTCTTCCATATCATTTGAATTCCTGTCTTTCTCATCCAAATTTAGTATAGTTTCATAATTCTTTCTAACCGACTTTTTTCCTAATAAAAGCAAAACTGCCTTAAATGTCTTTCCCTTTGCGGAATGAACGGTACCAAAATGAAATGGATGCAATCTCTCGCTGTTATGATCTTCACCAAAATAATCATCTATAAGAACATTTCCGAATTCAGTGGCAATACTAAACCTAATTTTAATTGATGAATTTCTTAAAGCTAAATTGGCTTCTTCAATCCATTTATTTAATGTCTTATCTTTAGTATTGGGCAGGCAATCAATAAATTTAAAAATCTCATTTCTATAGTTTTTAATTCCCATAACAGAAATTCTTTCACTAATAAATTGACTGCTACAATAAAATGCTGGATCATCCACACGGTTTATTGCTTCAAAATATGATTTTTCCAACAACTTATATCCTTTGTTGAACTTACCAAGTTCGTACATATGCTTGCCCTTGACAATTCCTTTTACTTGATAATGATTTTTCAACCAAGGAATCGTTTCAAAGCTATGGACATCTGAACTAAGCCCAAGATATCTTGAACTGGCAGTCCCTCTATATAGTACTGCAACATCAACTTTACTAATATCTATACCATTTTCCTCGCAGTCGTTTAGAAAACTATTTAAAATTTCTTTAAAGCTTTCATGACTCTCTTCCGCAGTAATACTTAATTTATCTTTTTTTGTTTCTTTCTTGGGTATTTTATAACCTGAAATCATAGGCTCCAACGATGAATCTTTAACATGCTCATTAACAGCCTTAATCTCAGTAAATGAAGATAATTTTTTTATAAAATTGCAAATAAGCTGTGAACTTCTTCTGTTTTCATCAAGAAGTATTTTATTCCAAAGTTCATATTTTGCGTCAAATAACTCAGGGCGAGCGTCATTCCACTCAAATATTGACTGATCACGATCACCAATAAGCATAATATTATTATTTCCGCTGTGATTTAATATATCGATAATTTTCATATGTACGTCATTGGTGTCCTGACATTCATCAATCAAAAAATTGGAAAATTTTTTAGCCAAGTTCTCAGCTATTGAAGGATATTTCTCAAGGACTTTCAATGAAATATAATTTGCATCGGATTGATTGGCGTACCCTTTTTTAAATAGTTCCCTTTTTGACCTAATTATATTTGCAATATTTCCATTGATTTTACCATCTTTATTAAAATAAAGCCATGCAAAATGGAATGCCTGATAAGGAGCTATTGGTATCAACATATCATTAGAGTCAAACGTTGTCTTGTCAAAATATTGATCATAATCCATATCAAATTTTTTGACATTCCAAGGGCCGTGCGGCTCACCTACTAATTCAGGTTTGGAATTGCAACCAATTATCAAATGTCCGAATGGAAGAAAAATATATGTATTTATAAAACTATCAATCGTTCCAAGAAAGTGAGGATGTCTTAATGGTAGTGGTATCGCAAATTCACTTACTAGCTTATCTTCTATTTCATAGCAGGCAATATTAGTAAATGAAATTATTGCAAGTCCTTGCTTTTGCAGGTTTGGTTTTCTTAAAAGACGGGATATTCTTGCAGCTAATGAATAGGTTTTCCCACTTCCCGGACAAGCCTTTACCACCACGTTGCCTTCCTCGTAGTTCAAGATTTCTTTTTGCCCATCTGATAAACTTTCATACATAGATCAGATTTTTTTATCAATTACCCAACGAATAGACTGGGTTATATAGACTGGAAGCACGAAATCTTTTTGTAATTTTGGAGCAGATTCCAGAACATAAGCCAAATTCTCAGCTAACTCAGATTTATCTTTGTTAGATTTAAGCTTTCTTAATATATCAGCCGCTATTAAATACTTATTCGCTGTAACATCAATATAATTTGCAGAATGCATTTTATTATAGATCTTAGCAATTAGTACTGCATTATAATCGTCCGCTGTTATCAGCTCATATTCAAATGTATGTTTGGCCAGCTCAATATGAAGGTTTTCATTTGCCAATTTCTGTGCTTTTAGGGCTCTGTCTGAAATTTTATTAAATTTGATTGAAAGAACACCCTTTAAAAATGTTTCCATTGCTTCATATCCGGCGATTTTAAGTCCTACTTTGGCATCAAAATTTATAATCCGATTATTTAGATCAATAATCAACAATCTTTTAAGTTCAGTAAATATTTCAGTCGCCTGTGCCTTGTTTATTCCATTGGTCTTGCTAATAAAATTTGCGATTTTTATGATACTTCTGTCGTCATCGGTAATTATTGAACAAAAAGTTGATAGCCTTTTTTCCTTGTCCTTGCTATTAAAAAGATTAGCAAATGGTTCAAACGCGACACCATTTATATTTACAATCTCGATGCCATTTTTATCCAGATCATAATCTGCGCCCATCATCACTGCAAAAACAGGGAGCAGTAATGCTTCAGAAATACCTTCTACTAAAATTGATCCACTTGCGAAAAACAACTGTGATTTCGTTACGTCCAAAAATTTTCTCAAATGAGCTTTATTCTTAGCTGAAAGAGCTGATTTTTTAGTTGTAAAAAATGAGGTTTTACTATTTTCATCTTTTTGAAGGATTAGCAAATTATCAAGATCAGATTTGGCTGTGATTGTCGGAGAATGAGAAGTTATAAATATTTGAACTCCTAGATCTTGCAAAGTATTTAAATAATTAAAAAATGTATTTTGTCTCTGTGGATGCAAATGAGCTTCCGGTTCTTCTATCAGTAAAGCATAATAGTGTTCAATTTTTTGGTCTCTTCGGCTTTTTAAATCACCTAAAATTGCTGATGCCAAAATAATATTGTTGTCCCCCAATCCATTCTGACTGATGTCAAAGTATTTTTGCAAATGATGGTTAGTTCCCAAAACTTTATCGGAATAAACAGGCTTTCTAGTCAAAAGCCCTTTTACTATATTATCATATTTATATTCCAATAACTTTAAATGTACTTTCGAACTTTTTTTCTTGATATCGGCTTTCTCTAAATGTTCATTTATAAAGTATTGTCCGGTACTAATTAAACCCATCCAGTCATCGTTTTGCAGTACCGTTTCAATTGCCTGTGAGAGCTCTTTTTTCTTTTCATTAGTTAATTTAACTGTTTTTGAACCTGCTTTATCAGCCTTCTCATAAGAAGTCATATCCTTGAATAAAGAAGTTATTTTATTATTGTTGGCATATGGTCTCAATTCTTGCTCTGCATTTCTTAAAGGTTCAAGGTATGAGTAATAGATTTGCTGTAACTCAGACATGTCAACTGTGCTGTCAAATCCACCTAATACTTTCCATTTTAATTTTTCGTTTCCTAAAATATCGTTTTCTATCTCGTATTTAAAGTTTAACCTCAGACTCGTTTCAGCAGCATTCATAGGATTTTGCCATAGCAGAGAATGAAATAGCTGTCTGTCCTCAGCTTCTTCAATCTTAAACTCTAATAAAAATTCAATAGGATCCAAGACATCCGAAATCAATGTATTGTCGATATAAAAATCTTCTGGATTTTTAATACCAATGTCACGCCACTGCTTCCCTATACTAAGACAAATCCGGATGGCATCAATGATAGTACTCTTTCCAACATTATTTTCTCCTACTATAATGTTGACGCCTTTGTTGAACTCTACTACTAAATGCTCAATAGATCTGAATTTCGAAATGGTAAGCTTTTCTATATACATAATTAAAAATTATTATTTTTTTGCCTTAAAATGCTAAATGTATATAATTGCAAAGGACTAGCATTACGGTTTTCCGTATTCCTCATTATAAAACTATTGTTTTTTAGTTCACTAAAAAAATAGTTACATTTCTCACAATAAAAGTAAGAGTAAATTAAATATAAATCGACTGGTCAAATTATAATAAAAGAGTATGATCTGACTGACTATTCGCCAATAATTACGCTAGAGAAATAATTCGATCATCTTTTTTATTTATTAGAGAGATCTAAAAATTATAAGCGATGACACCAATCCCCAACAGGACATCCAAACCAAATTGTTGAAGCCATCTTAAGACTGACCCTACATATAGTACGCCAATATCTTCAAATCCTCCATAAAATGATGCGAAATTTGTCCTTTCGAGGTCACCTTAAAATATAAATAAACCACCTTTCTTTATAAAAAATATTTTATACATTTGTCTCAACCACTGGATTAATGTGTTCTTAGAAAAGATCTTATTACAAATTGACCAAATACGGTAATTCAATTGAAAAATAGGTAAAAGTTTATTTGTTGTTATTGTGGTGTTATTTTGTTCAGATTTGTACCGTATTTGTACCTCGAGATCTGTAAACCCCAGTAAAACCAGGGCTGCTAATTTCTGTATAGAAAATAGCACTAAATTCGTAGTTGTCTTTTTTAACAAATTTTCAACTTATTTGTTACAATCAAAATCATGGTTTCGTTACAAATTTCAACTGTTTTCGTAAAAATTAAGCATTCAACAATGCGCCAACCAATAATAACAAGGTAATTATTGAAATAAAAAAATATTATATTATCTCACATATAACGGAATAAAAAAAATCATATCAATACAACGGGCCCAACTAATTTTTTTCCATGTCTAAAAATATGTTGCGAACATGATTTTATCCTCTAAAAAACAACTACTTAAGCACTTATTGCTTATATTTGCACAATGATAAAAAAGACTTTGAAAGTCTAGTGATCCTATTGGTGACCCTGTTCTTAAAAAACGTTTAGAAAGCCCAGTATTTACTGGGACTATTATAAAGGCATCGGAGCCTCTTTCTCCGCGAGAGAATTCTCAAAATGAACTAAAACCCTTTAAACATCACTGTTTAAGGGGTTTTTTATTTTCACCGAATAACCAAATTATTCATTATTTCTCAAAAAATCGGTGCACAATCGGTGCACTTGGACTTATGGGAAAAAAAAGTGCACCGAATTTTGGCTCAACCCTAGTAAAACAAGCCGTTCACAGAATGAACATCTTGACTTTTATTGACATTTAAACTAATTTAATTATCAATTTAAAGGTTGCCACTATGAAAACAAAAATCACAGTACTTTATTATTTGAGAAAATCTAAAGTCAACGCACAGGCACAAATGCCAATTTACCAACGTATCACTATCAACGGGCAACGCTTTGACGTGAGCACCGGATTGTTTATCGAAGAACTCAAATGGTCCTCTGAAGCATCTAAAATGAAAGGCAACACCGAAGAAGCTCGTATGTTTAATGGTCGGCTTGACATGATGAGAGCCATCGTTTACGAAACCGAGAAAAAACTTTTCATGAACCAGATTGAAATTACCTTTGAGAGTTTCAAAAATGAGTTTCAGGGCAAAAAAGAACGAGCACGAATGTTAATACCGATCTTTCAGGAACACAACCGTAAAATCAAAGAATTGGTGGGTCAAGAATATGCACCTGGAACATTGGAACGTTATGAAACTTCGTTAAAGCATACCAAAAGTTTCCTCTTATGGAAATACAATCTGACCGACATCAATATCGAAAAAATTGATCATCCATTTATCATGGAATATGAATTCTACCTGCGAAGCGAAAGAAAATGTGCCAATAACACCGCTGTTAAATACATCAAGAACTTCCACAAAATCATCAACCAGTGTCTGGCCAACGGATGGCTCAACAAGGATCCTTTTTCCAATTACAAAGCGAAAGTCAAAGAAGTCGTTCGTGATTTCCTTTCTGAAGCCGAAATAGAGCAAATGATAAACAAAGAATTTGTTTCCGAGCGATTGGAACTCGTTCGCGACATATTTATTTTCAGCTGCTTTACGGGCTTGGCATATATCGACGTGAAACAATTAACGCTGGACAATATTGCATTGGGTATAGATGGCGATAAATGGATATTCAAAAACCGGCAAAAAACCGATACCGCTTCCAAAATTCCATTATTGCCAATGGCCCAAGAAATCATCGACAAATATGCCGAGCATCCGGTTTGCAAAAACGAGAAACGCCTCCTCCCTATTTTGACCAACCAAAAAATGAATGCCTATCTTAAGGAAATCGCTGATGTTTGCGAAATCAAAAAAGAATTGACCTTCCACATTGCCCGGCATACCTTTGCGACAACCGTGACACTCTCCAATGGCGTTCCTTTGGAAACCGTCAGCAAAATGCTGGGCCATACCAGCCTTAAAACCACCCAACATTATGCTAAAATTCTAGACAAGAAAATTAGCGAGGATATGATGATTTTAAAAACAAAATTCGCTTCCAAGGTGTTATTCTTTGCCCTACAGATAAATTTAAATCCATATTTCTTAATAGCTGCTTTAAATATTTTGTTTTTTAAAAGTTTAAATTTAGCTAGCTTATACTTATAATCCTATAAATTCTAATGCTAATTACTAACACAGTGGTTTTAAACACATAGCTTCTATTATAAATTTAAAATATTCTATCCTACTTTTAGTCATACCTCTCAAAATCAAACGAGTTGCAACTTAACCCCGAAATTAAAATGGAATAATAATCCCGACAATCTATATAATCATCCGAATAATATATATTTGTATCAAAGATTTCTAGACAAATGACAGAAATAGGTAAATTTCTAAACAAAAAATCAGTAAACAAAGCTGAAATTGCTAGACGAACGGGGATAAACACCTCGCACCTTAGTGAATTAAGTCTTAATGAATCCACAAGATTAACCGTAGAAGAATTATACCTAATAGCTTTATCAATTGATACAAATCCATCAATCATTTTAGAAGAAGTTTGCAAACATTTAAAACTAAATAATGGCTAAAATACCTTTCAAAGTTTCTGCTAGAGCAGGTAAATTATTTGGCAGAGAAAATTTTTCTAACCCAGAAGGTGCTATTATTGAATTGGTAAAAAACTCGTATGACGCTGACGCTAAAAACTGTTTTGTATTTTTTGATATCCCAACTATAAAAAAAAGGGACAGTGATGGAAATGAATTTGAAATCCCGCTTAAAGAGAAAAGCATTTTATATATAATTGACAATGGAGAAGGAATGACTGCACAAGTTATTAAAGAACATTGGATGCAGATTGGAACAGGGAATAAAGAAAAAGACTTCATCTCTGACGATAAGCGTACGAAAACAGGAGCGAAAGGTATAGGGAGATTTGCTTTAGACAGACTAGGATTTGAAACAGAAATGTGGACACTTTCAAAGAAGACAAAAGGTGAAACTGGTTCATATTGGAAAATGGACTGGAATCAATTTGACGAATCTGACAAAGCAATTTCCGAAATAGAAGCTGATCTTGAACCTATAGAACTTGATTTAAAACTTAAAATAAAAACGCTTATTCAAAATGATTTATTGATTTCTAAAGTTATTGAGAATATAAATTTTGACAGAGGAACAATTATTAAAATATCGAACTTAAAAGATGAGTGGTTTAATGACGAAACAAAGAGTGTTTTTAAAAGTTTAGAGGCTTTAATACCGCCTAAAGAACTTAATATTCCTTTTGAAGTTTATTTCAAACATATTCAACAATCTAAGGAATATGGAAAGGTTGAAACGGCATTTTTTAATGATTTTGATTACAAATTAAAAGCAACTTACAATGCGGACACTTTAAATGTAGATTTTGAAATAACAAGAAATGAAATTGATATAAAGTCATTAAAAAAGAATTATCCCGACATTTTTAAAACAAAGAATTATCCATATGATTTAGAAACTCTTGAAAAAAAGACATTTTCATATTCAAAATCTATAGATAAAGTTCTTGATTGGGGATTAAATGATTTAAATAAAAAATTGTTAAAAGATGTGGGGAGTTTTGAATTTACTTTCTTTTATTTAAAGCAATTAAACTCGCTAAAAGAAGGCTATCCATATAAAACAATAGTGCCTAGTGAAAGAAAATCAACATTGGAGCGTTTTGGTGGGGTTAAAATATACCGCGATTCTTTTAGAGTGAGACCTTATGGTGATCCAAACAATGACTGGTTACGGTTAGGATTTAGGGTTGCACAAAGTCCAGCGGGACCTGGACAAAGGATAGGTGATTGGAGAGTAAGACCTGAATCTACTGCTGGTATAATCACCATTTCTAGAGGCACTAACCCTTTATTGATTGATAAGTCTGATCGAGGTGCATTACAAGAAAACGATGCTTTTGATACATTTAAGCTTATCTTAACTAGGATAATTCTTGAGTTTGAAGTAGATCGAACAAAAGTTTTAAATCCTCTTTATTTGGAACAAAAAAGGAGGATGATAGACCTTAAGGAAAAAGAAATTCAAAAAAGAGCCGAGGCACTAGCCAATAAAATAGTTGCAGAAAGGAACAGGGTAGAAGAATCATTGTACGGTAAAAAAGTCAAGCCCGATTTATTTCAAGAAAAAAAAGAAGAGGAAGAAAAAAAGAGTTATGAAGAGGCATTTAAAGATACCTTTAAAGCAATTGATGATGAAAGAGTTGATCAACAAAACAGAGAGATTGTTCAAGTCCGATCATTAGCTAGTTTGGGGCTTGTAGTGTCATCCTTTGCTCACGAACTTAAAGAAATAAAAGACAATGCTTATGAAGTTAAAGAACTTGAAGGAATCTTTAAATCAATCGTCCCTAAAGAAATTAAAAACTCAATTGAATATAAAGATGGTATCGAAATAATTGATTTATTAGATGAAAATTCAAATAAAATTATTCATTGGATAGATTACGCATTAACTACTATAAAAAAAGACAAAAGAACGAGAGGGGAATTTGAGTTCTCTATATTCTTTAAATCCTTAAATGAGTCTTGGATTAGAATATTCAAAAAAAGAGATATTCAATTAAATATTATTGATAATCTTGAAAAAGAATCATACAATTTTAGAGCTTTTGAAATGGATATGTCAACCATTTTTACAAATCTTATTAATAACTCTATTGATTCTTTTAATAATTTGAATGAGACCCAAGAAAGGATTATTGATGTTATTCTTAGTCTTAAAGATAAAAATATTGAAATAATATATTCTGATAATGGAGTCGGCTTGGATGAAGTATTTGAAAACAAAGATGAAATATTTTTACCATTTAAAACAGCCAAAAGAGACAGAAAAGGAAAAGAAATAGGAACAGGTTTAGGAATGTATTTAGTAAAATCAGTCATTGATGATAATAATGGGACGATTGATATCCTTGAGCCGGAAAAAGGTTTTTCAGTATTAATATCATTCCCAATAAGAAAATAAGAAAATTATGCCAGCTAAATATAAAATTGGATACATTGATGAAGATGAAAAACAAGTAAAAAAATACCGCAAAAGATTCCGTGATTTTGGAATTGAGATTGTTGGTTATGAATTCTATAAAGGACTTACGCTTGAAGAACTTATGGAACAGGTTTATCAGTCTGAAATTGACCTATTGATGATTGATTACAAATTAGATGAATCAAGTAAGCTCTTTTTTAATGGAGAAGAAGTAGAACGAGAAATTTATGATAAAAAACCATTATTCCCCCATATTATTTTTACAAACAAAAGAGATGATGCAGAACATTTTGTTGACGATTGGAAAATAATATTTAGTAAAGATGAGATCCCGAACAAAAATGATGAAGACTATAATGAAGATAAAACAAAACACTTTATCACAACTTTAATTAAGGCTATTGAACAATACAGAAACCTTATTGAATTAAAGAAAAATAAGATTTCAGAACTATTACTAAAAGGCGAAAAAGAAAGTTTAAACTCATCCGAACAAAACTCATTAATTTTTTTGCAAAGAGAACTAGGTGGATTAGATAAAACTAAAAAGAAAGAGATTCCCGAAAATTTAATCTCATTTGAAAAATTAGAAGATTTATCAAAAATACGCATAGAGGCCGAAGAATTCTTACAATCGTTAATTGAAAAAAACAAGGAGAAATGAAAGTAAGAGAACCTCTACCAATTAGGAGAACTGCTCCGACTAAATCTCCTAAAGAAGGAAAATGGGCAAAACACAAACCTGATTTATGTCAAGATTTTCATTCACATTGTGGCTATTGTGGATCTTATGATGGATATCGTCATACTTGGTATGAGGTTGACCATTTCATACCAAAATCGTTACTAGACGGGAAAATATCAAATGTAGAATATTCAAATCTAGTATATTCTTGTAAGTTTTGTAATAATACGAAATTGGCAAAATGGCCAACCAATGATATAAATATTCCTAATCACAATGACCAAGGATTTGTTGATCCTTGTAACGAAGATTACGATAATCATTTATATAGAACAAATGATGGAAGTATAATGTGGAAAACAGATTTGGGAAAATGGATGTGGGAAATCGCGTTTAAATTTGATGAGAGAAATTATGCAATTAAACTTCTTTGGGAAGTAAATCAAATTAGAAAAATAATTTTAAAATATGCAAAAGAATTATCCAAGATGAATATTCATTCCGAAGAATATAAATTAGTACATACGAAGGCAGGGGATTTAAGTTTTAAATATGTATTAGTTCACAACGAATTAATGAATCACTACAATAGTCTATAAATAAATGACTAACAAAAAAAATACTGGTTCATATTACACGCCATCATATTTGGCTAGTTTTGTTTCTAAAAGAGTATTATCTCATTTTGGAAATAGAACTCGAATGTCAATTTTAGAACCAAGTGTTGGTGATGGAGCTTTCGTTTCTGAATTAGAAAAAGAAGAAAACATAAATATTAATTTAACCGCATTAGATATTAATGATATTGAATTAATAATAGCCTCCGAAAAATGGGGTAAGAAAACTGGATCATTTGTAAAAACCGATTTCTTAGAATATTCAACTACAAAACTGTATTCGGCAGTTATTGGAAATCCACCATATGTTAAGAAAAATATACTTACATCAAAACAAATTGAACTAAGTAAAGAAATACATTCAAATGAAAATTTAACTGAAGCTTCAGTAAAAAATATTTGGACTACATTTTTAGTTAAAGCAAATACTTTATTAGCTAAAAATGGAGTTTTAGCATTTGTGCTACCTTCAGAATTATTACAAGTTAAGTTCGCAGAGGAAGTTAGAGAATATTTAAAAAAGGAATTTGAAAGAATTGAAATTTTTACTTTTAATGACCTTATGTTTGAATGTAAAGGGCAAGATACTATTGTTCTTTTTGCTTACAAAAAAGCGGATCAAAAAGGCGAATATTTTACAAATATTACTTCAAAAGAATCTTTAGAACAAAATAATTTTATTTTAAATCATAACAATATACTTGTTGAGTCAAATGTAAAATGGACGCATCACTTTTTAACTTCAGAAGAATTAACTTTTATCGACAATTTAAAATTACAACTAAAAACGGTTAATGATTATTCATTTTCAAGACCAGGAATTGTTACTGCTGCAAATAAGTTTTTTATTATTGATAAAGAAACTGAAGAAAAATACGATTTATCAAAATACACTAAACCAATTATTCAGAAAGGACTTTTTGTAAATGGAAGTGTTGTATTCAGTAATAAAGATATTCAAAAACTTGAAGAAAAGAATCGTCCTACAAGACTACTCCAGTTAAATGATAGTGACAATATCCCTGCAAAATTAAGAGAGTATTTAAGTTTTGGAGTAGCAGAAGAAATACCCGGTAGATATAAATGTAAAATTAGAAATAATTGGTACGTGATTCCTAATATTTCAGTAAAACCAGAAGCTTTTTTCTTTAAAAGAAGTCATTTATATCCAAAACTACTAAAGAATAATTCAAATGCTTTTGTAACGGATTCAGCATATAAAGTTGAAATGAAAAATGGTTATGATTTGAATAGTTTTATTTATTCATTCTATAATACATTAACTCTATTATTATCTGAATTAGACGGTAGATATTATGGTGGAGGTGTCTTAGAATTGACTCCGAGTGAATTTAAAAAACTCCCTGTTCCTTATACCAGAATTAACAATATTGAATTTGATAATTTTACTCAAAGTTTCGAAAACAAAAATAATATTGAAGATATACTTATTATGAATGATTTTAGAATTTTAAATTCAACTCTAGGCCTCACTGATATAGATATTAAAAGATTATCTGAAATAAGATATAAATTAAAAAAGAAAAGACTGCGAAAATAACATCTACACTATACTTATAAGTATATAAATCCATTGGTTGTGCTAAGATAGGAAAAGTAAAATAGAGCCATATGGAAAACATATTGCATGAATTTTCAATAAAAATATATGCAATTAAATAATATTTATTAACTTTGTAACATGAATAAATTACAAGAATTAAAAAAACATTTAAAACGAGGAAAAGTATACCGTAGGGCTGATTTGTCCAAGTGGTCAAAATCCGTTGACCGTCACTTGGATGAGTTGGTACAGGAAGGCACTTTACAAAAGCTGTCTCAAGGGCTATACTATTATCCCGAGGTAACAGTCTTTGGAGAGACACCTCCTGAAGAAGAAGTGTTGGTACGTTCTTTTCTCAAAGACAAACGTTTTCTGGTAACTTCCTTAAATGCTTATAACACATTGGGAGTAGGAACCACCCAGTTATACAACAGCAAAACGGTTTACAATCACAAGCGTCATGGGGATTTTAACCTTGGCGGTATGACGTTTTCATTTAGGGTAAAACCTCATTTCCCATTAAAAGTCACAGCCGAATTTTTATTAGTGGACTTGTTAAACAATCTCGACCGATTAGCTGAAGATCCAAAAGAAGTAGTTTCAAAAGTGAGATCAAAAGCAAAAACAATGGATGTTAAAAAACTAAAAAAATCACTTCAGGAATACGGCAGCGTTAAAGCAAAAAAATTGTTGGAACCTGTTATAACAGCACAATATGTCTGACTACTTACACAACCACAAAAACTTCCGTGATCTCCTGCGTATTGTAGGAGCAGAATTAAATATTGAACCTGGGCTTATCGAAAAAGACTATTGGATTATGCATGTGTTATACGGGCTAAAACAGCAAGGGTTTCAATTCGAACTCAAAGGAGGTACTTCTCTATCCAAAGGATATGGAATTATACACCGTTTTTCTGAAGACATCGACCTCCATATCAAACCACCTTCTGAAATGGAAATAAATGAAAACCCAAACAACAATAAGCCTCGGAATATTCAAAAAAGAAAAGACTTTTATGATGGATTGGCAAGTGAAATAAAAATAAACGGAATCATAGCAGTAAAAAGAGATGAAACATTTGACGACCTAAGGCAATACCGCAGTGGAGGCATACGATTACATTATGAGAGTATAACGGAAACCATTGAAGGAGTTAAAGAAGGAATTTTACTGGAAGTTGGATTTGACACGGTAACACCAAACAACCCTCTAACAATATCGTCTTGGGCATACAAAAAAGCAATACAGCAAAAAGTAGACATAACTGACAATCGTGCTGTAGATATTGCCTGCTATCACATTGGGTACACTTTTGTCGAAAAATTACAAACAATTGCAACCAAATTTAGGCAGGAGCAGGAAGACAAAGTAGAAAGGCAAAATTTAATGCGTCAGTACTATGATGTCTACAGCCTGTTAAAAGATGATACAGTTAAAGCATTCATAGATACCCAAGAATATCAGAAACACAAAGAAGCTCGTTTTCCTCCCAAAGACTACGAAATACCCATTGCCGATAATGAGGCTTTTTTACTAAAGAACAAGGAACTCAGGGAACGATTTACAGAACGATATAAAAAAACGGCAAAATTATATTATAAAGGTCAACCCGACTTTAACGAACTACTTGCTGAAATTAGTAAATGGGTTGAGAAATTGTAGTTTTTAAAATTAAGGTATGCTCTTGAATAATTTTAAATCTAAATATTTCATTTGCGATTTACTACATATTGTGTAGTAAATCGCAAATGAAAAAAAAGAAGTTCAATAACCTGTTCAATCATTGAACATATTAATTTTAAGCTTTATTTGATTGGTATTTTTATTTCATAATATTTGCTATGGATGAATTCGAAAATTTGCGAGACAAAATTGAGGAGCAAAAGCGAGACCCTAGGATAATAAAAGTTATTAAAACGTAACAATATCAACCAGTTAAAAATGGAATACAATTCCCTCTTCCTCCGCAAAAGAAAAATCTAAAATTTTTGTTTCAGGTTTTTACTTTTTTAGTACTGAAATATTAACATTAAAAGGTAAATTTAATTATGTAATTTTTTCTATTACTTTAATCACTAAAGTGTTCGACTATTGTAAAGAGTTCGACTGTCGAACTCTAACGTCTCTTTTAGTTACAACTTTTTACCTTTAAAAAACTTAGAATTATTAAAAAACGTTAAAAACACTTAGTTAAATATTTTAAAATTAAAAAATAATCATTAAAAAAAATTACTCAAACAACTATAAAACAATGAATCAACTCATAATTTTAAGCTCTCAAAAAACGTCAATATTGGTATAAGGTGTTCGACTGTAGTCCCACCTAGTCCACCAAAAACCCTGTAATCATTTGATTTACAGGGTTTTTTATTTTTAGTTGACAATTTAGTTGATAACTAACATGTTAATATAATTTTTCAACATACTTCATTAGATACACATCGACAAGCATCTCCTCGGTTTATTTTTAATCTTTTTCTTCCAGTTTCAATTTTTGTTCTTTCTACCAACATATGTTGCAAGAACTTAATCAGTTGCCTTAATTGGAGATAATTTCCTTACTTTTTGTGGTGAAAGATGGCGAAAGTTTTTCCTACTTCATTTTCCACTGGCATTCGAGCGATTTGGAGTAATTCTTTATTTGCCAATAAGGAGGGGCACGGAATGCAATTCCGAGCGATCGGCTGTATTTCCGCCGATCTGGCTCCCAATTTATTTTATTTGTTATTCGATCTTATTCGCATTCCCTATTTTCTCAATTCTGAAATCCAACGAACTCGCTTTACTCAAAAACTGTATAATTTTTTCAGAATTTGCCAAAAATGATTTTGACGCCATCAACAAATACACCCTCAAACAAAACCATCAATCCCGCCTTTCCGGCTATTGCTTTGACGATTTAGGTGCCGGACAACAAATAAAACATTTCGGAAACGATTGCAATGTAATGGCTGAGGTCTTGATCAGCCGTTACGAGCAGTTTGTGGAAAATAATTCTATCATCCACCTCACCTCCTCCAACCTATCCGCTTCCGAAATCGAAATGCTATACGGCAACCGACTCCGCTCCAGAATGAGGAACATTTTCAACGGCATCAGTTTTAATATGAATTCAAATGACAAACGATAATAATCATCTTTTAACTAAGCAACTGCGTCACTTCGAGTAATTTTTAAGTTCTTCATTTAAAAATTGTATCGAGAAGCAACCTGAAAACTTAAACTTTAAACCTCCTCACCTTGAAACAAATAACTATCTTCTAAAACTGGTTCATCGACAACCAGACCATCAAAAACCTATTAAATCATTCCCCTGAAAACCATGATACAATCTGCTATTGGATCAAACAATATCTTTCCATTATTGCAGGAATATTTTTATCATGATTATGAAAAAATTGCATTGATATTAGGAGAAGGTTTTGTTCGTGTAAAAGAGAATCAAACGGTAAAGTTTACTAAGTTCAATGCTATTGCTACTCCAGATATTGCAACCCAATATGAGTTAATTGCTAATATAGAAAATATAGAAACAGCAGTTCAATTGTTACTAAACCGTAATGTCTAAACCCATAAATAAAATACAGGTTTTTGAACATCAAACGCTCCATTATGGTAGAGAGTACAATGCAGTTTTGTTTCAAGAAAAGCATTTTAATGCATTGGCTAAACTGAATGAGCTTCACGATAACAAGTATTTTACTATTGTCCATAAAGGAATTAAGTTTGCTCAATATGTTGGCGTAGTTCAAATTGATGGTTTATGTATTGAGATTCTTCCAAAGGCGGATCATTCATCTGATGACAAGAAAGTTTGGCAAGGCGTTTTAATAGAAATGTTGCGAGCTACCAAAAAACTAAAAGTGGATAATGTGGGTAATGCCAATGTCAACAAGCAAAACATTCATTTATTAGATATTTATTTTGAGTGGTATCTTAATGAAATACAAATACTTATTCACCAAGGTTTGATTAAACAATATTATAAGGAGACAAATAATGTTAAAGTATTAAAAGGAAAATTAGAGTTCGCAGGGCATATTCAAAAAAATTTAATTCACAAAGAGCGTTTTTATACCACTCATCAAGTCTACGAAAAAGATCATTTAGTGCATCAGGTTTTGGGTCAGGCATTGTGTATTATTGAACAATTTTCGAAAGGCAATTATTTGTACAGTAAATGCAAGTCCGTTCAACTTGATTTTCCTGAAGTGCAACCAATTCAGGCAAATGAAGCAACTTTTGCTAAGATCCCTAAATCTAGAAAAACGGCTCCTTATAAAACGGCTTTAGAGATTGCAAGATTAATTATTTTAAACTTTGCACCCAATGTGTCTAGTGGTAAAGAGAATATGTTGGCCTTACTTTTTGATATGAATTCTTTATGGGAAGAATATGTGTTAGTCTGCTTGAAAAAAGCAGCAAAAAACAACGATTTAAATGTCGCTGTTCATGGTCAAAAATCACAACCTTTTTGGAATGGGATCACCATCCGGCCAGATATCGTTATTGAAAAAGAAGACGAAACTTTTATTATTGATACCAAATGGAAAAACATAAATGGCAGTAAACCTTCAACGGATGATTTACGCCAAATGTATGTGTACAATGACTACTGGAAATCGACTAAAGCCATGTTACTGTATCCTTCCAATACTACAACATTTACTAAAGAAGATTTTATTCCTTTTAATAAAATAACAGAAACAGCACATCACTAATGCGGAATAGGTAAAATTTCTATTTTTGATTCGGATAAAAAAAACCTAGATAAAGAAATAGGAAACACCATTTTAGAATGGTTTAATATAATTTGAAAAGTCTTCTCTTTAGAAAGCTACCTTTCAAAACCCCCATTTTTATAATAATCATATTATTTTTTCTGCAAATAACCGCTTTTACGGTAAACCGTAAAGGAATGGAAAATCATTACGTTATATTTGGCAAAAAAACCTCTTTTTTCCTACGTGGAAATGATATTTTACGTTCGTTGAATTAAAGCATAACTATGAAACATCTTTACAAAATTATTTTTTTATTCGTTCTAATAAATTTTAATTCCCCCCTAGCTTATTCTTCCAATAATATAGAAAAAGGTATACCAATAAAGACGGTTGCCAATCCATCTGGGCAAATAACAGGAAATGCAACAGTATGTTTGAATGCAGCAAAGCCTTTAATAACATTTGAAGTAAAAGACGAAAATGGAAAAGAACCTTATACATTTACTTATACCATAAATGGAGGAACTACACTAACTATAAAAACAGAAAATAGTAATAAAAGTATAACCGTTTCTGCACCAACAGATGTTGCAGGAACTTTTACCTACGTTTTAACCGGTGTAAAAGATAAAGAGGATAAGGATGTTGATTTTTCTATTAATCCAGTGATAATTACGGTAATTCCTAATTTTACTGTAAATGCCGGTACTGATATTATAGTTTGCAGTGGGAATACAATAAATTTACACCCCACCCCATCAGGAAATGGTTCTCAAACCGTAAGCTATTCATGGACTGGTCCAAATGGATTTACAAGCACTCAACAATCGCCTAGCATTTCAAACTCTTCAATAGCGATGTCAGGCGATTATACAGTAACTGCTAGTATTGGTAGTTGTTCAAAGCAAGATGTAGTTCGAGTTGATGTTGCAGAGCCACAAATAACGAGTGGTCAATTTCAAAACGGAATTTTAGTTAAATGTACCACATCTCCTTCTCAAACAACAGGTGTAATTAATTTTATGCTTACTATTCCTTCATATAGTTCAAACATTCAGAATTATACAATTGATTGGGGTTCCGGTTCTCCTTCAACTCAGGTTTTGAATTCTTCAAATTGGTCTAATTCAATTTTACATACATACAATGTTGGTATGCATTTGATTAGTATTACTATTAATTTTACTAACGGTTGTTCAACAATAAAACAATTCAATGCATTTGTAGGGAGTTCACCTGCAGCAGCAACTTTGGTTTTAAATCAAAATCAAGCTAATGGATGTGCTCCATTAACTACAACGTGGACTTTTACAGTTCCAAATAATGTTGACGGTACGAAATATTCTGGCACGTGGGGTGAGACATCAACACAAGATAACTTTGTTTATAGTCAAGGTGGATCTGTCCCAACAGCAACTTCCACTATGTCATGGTCACTCCCTTCAATAGATCCTGTTACTTTAACAACTACTTACGTTATTACAAAAACTTACCTATCATCATCTTGTGGAATTAATGTTGTTTTAGGTGCTACAACTTATTACAATACTTATCAGCCTATTGTAATAACTCAAAATCCATGTACTAATACACCGCAGCCATCAGGTACTGGTTTAGTTTCAGTTGGTAAAAGTCCTGTAGCTAGTTTTGCCCCAACATCATTTCCTCCTAAAATTTGTATTGGTAATCCATTACAGCTTACAAATACTTCTAATTTTGGACAAACAATTCCAACATCAAATGGAGCTACTTGTTTAACTACAGGGAATTTTTATTGGACAATTACAGCATTAACTCCTGTATCTCCAGGTGCTTGGACAGCTTCTGGATTAGGCTCCAATAATGGGCTAACAGAAGCTGATTATGATTCGTGGACAAATGGTGCAATGACTCCAACAATAACATTTAATGAACCTGGTAATTATAGAATAACTTTATTTATTGCTAATAGTTGTGGTGGTGATTCTGTTTATAAAGATATTTGTGTGCAGTCAAAAGTTACTCCTGTTTTTACATTAAGTTCTCCTCTTATTGGTTGTGTTCCATTGACAGTTCAAGCTACCGATAATTCGGTAACTTCTGTCTCCTGCTCAAATATAACCTATCAATGGAACTTTAACAATACAGCGATCTGTGGAACGACACCAACAGTAACCTATTTGAATGGAACAAACGCTAATTCACAAAATCCAAAATTGCAATTTAATAATGCAGGAACTTATAAAATTTCATTAACTACCACCAACGATTGTGGATCTTTAACTTCAGCAATTCAGACAATCACTGTCAAACAGCCACCAACGGTTTCTATAAATAGTATTGCGGATTTTTGTCTTAATCAGAATACGACACCTTTAGCAAACGTTGCTAGTTGTTTGCCTACTACTAGTCCATCTATGACTTATTTATGGACTTTTACAGGTGGTTTGCCAACTACTGCAAATACACTAACTGCGCCGATGGTTACATATGCGATACCGGGAATCTACACAGTTTCTTTAGCCGTTACTAACGAGTGTGGGACAACAACCGTTAGTAGTAATTCATTTCTTGTTAAGCCAAATATGACTGTAACTGCCGCTTCATCTTCTCCTACACTTTGTATCAATACACCACTATTACCAAGTATTACACATACAACGACATTAGCAACAGGAATCGGTTCGGCAAGTGGTTTGCCGACAGGCTTTACCGCAACATGGTCTTCAAATACTATTACCATTAGTGGAACACCGACTGTTTCAGGTGCTTTTAATTATTCAATCCCTTTAACAGGGGGCTGTGGTGCAGTAAATGCAACAGGAACAATTACAGTTACTCCAAATATGACTGTAACTGCTGCCTCATCTTCTCCTACACTTTGTATTAATACACCACTGTCATCAAGTATAACACATACAACGATATTAGCAACAGGAATAAGTACGGCAAGTGGTTTGCCACCGGGAGTAATTGCGGCATGGTCTTCTAATACAATTACCATTAGTGGAACACCGACCGTTTCCGGTACTTTTAACTATACAATCCCTTTAACAGGAGGCTGTGGTAATGTAAATGCAACAGGGACAATAATTATTAAACCAAACAATACTGTAACTGTCGGATCATCTTCTCCTACACTTTGTATCAATACACCACTATCACCAAGTATTAAACATACAGCAAGCGGGGCAACAGGTATTGGAATTACATCTGGTTTACCGGCAGGAGTTACCGCAGCATGGTCTTCTAATACAATTACCATAAGTGGAACACCGACTGTTTCAGGTACTTTTAACTATTCAATCCCTTTAACAGGTGGGTGTGGCAGCGTAAATGCAACAGGAACAATTACAGTTACTCTAAATATGACTGTAACTATCGCCTCATCTTCTCCTACACTTTGTATCAATACGGTATTATCGCCAAACATTACACATACAACGACATCAGCAACAGGAATCGGTTCGGCAAGTGGTTTGCCGACAGGGGTTAACGCAACATGGTCTTCAAATACGATTACCATTAGTGGGACACCGACTGTTTCAGGTACTTTTAACTATACAATCCCTTTAACAGGGGGCTGTGGCGCAGTAAATGCAACAGGGACAATTACAGTTACTCCAAATATGTCTGTAACTGCTGCCTCATCTTCTCCTACACTTTGTATCAATACACCACTGTCATCAAGTATAACACATACAACGATATCAGCAACAGGAATAAGTACGGCAAGTGGTTTGCCACCGGGAGTAATTGCGGCATGGTCTTCTAATACAATTACCATTAGTGGAACACCGACCGTTTCCGGTACTTTTAACTATACAATCCCTTTAACAGGAGGCTGTGGTAATGTTAATGCTACAGGTACTATTATAGTGAAACCGGATAACATAGCAGGAATTGCATCATCCTCACCAACCTTATGTATCAATACAGCCTTGTCACCAAATATTACCCACACCACCAC
>NZ_JBHZPY010000011.1:0-153500 GCF_042787235.1 Flavobacterium zhoui | reverse complement strand
AACTATTAATCCAAAACCAGTTGTTCCTGTAAGTGGAGGCAATCAAACGGTATGTGCGTCGACTCCAATTCAAACTTTGACTGCTGGAGCGACAGCTCAAACAGGAGAATCAGTAGTCTGGTATGATGCAGCAACAGCAGGAAATAAAGTAACGAATCCAACTTTAAATAGCTTAGGAACGGTAACTTATTACGCAGAAGCAGTAAACAATGCGACATCTTGTGCAAGTACTTCCCGTGTCTCAGTTACATTAACTTTAAACCCAACACCAATTGTTCCAACAAGTGGAGGGAATCAAACGGTATGTGTCTCCTCACCAATTCAAACATTAACGGCTGTGGCTTCAGCTCAAGCAGGAGAAACAGTAGTTTGGTATGATGCAATAACTGGAGGAAACGTAGTATCAGATCCTTCTTTAAGTGCATTAGGAACAATTACCTATTATGCTGAATCGGTGAAAAACACAACACCATGTGTAAGCAACTCTCGAACTTCAGTAACCTTAACTATTAATCCAAAACCACTTGTTCCAACAAGCACTGGAGATCAAACGGTATGTGCGTCGACTCCAATTCAAACTTTGACTGCTGGAGCGACAGCTCAAACAGGAGAATCAGTAGTTTGGTATGATGCAGCAACAGCAGGAAATAAAGTAACGAATCCCACTTTAAATAGCTTAGGAACGGTAACTTATTATGCAGAAGCAGTAAACAATGCGACAGCTTGTGCTAGCGGCTCACGTGTTGCAGTAACTTTAACTTTAAATGCTACTCCAGTTGCTCCAACGAGCGGAGGTAGTCAAACAGTATGCGCTTCTTCTCCATTACAAACCTTAACCGCCACTGCATCGGCTCAAGCTGGAGAAACAGTGGTATGGTATGATGCAGCTACTGGAGGAAACGTAGTTTCAAACCCAACATTGAATTCATTAGGTACTGTTACTTATTATGCAGAAGCGGATAGTAATTCAACACCTTGTATGAGTATTTCCCGTACTGCAGTAACTTTAACAATAAATCCATTACCAGTTGTTCCTGTAAGTGGAGGCAATCAAATGGTATGTGCTAATACGCCAATTCAGACTTTAACCGCTGGTGCTACAGCACAATCAGGTGAATTAATAGTTTGGTATGATGCAGCAGCAGGCGGAAATGTAGTAGCTAGCCCTACTTTAAGTTCATTAGGAACGGTAACTTATTACGCAGAAGCAGTAAACAATATTACAGCTTGTGCTAGCAGCTCACGTGTTGCAGTAACTTTAACTTTAAATCAGAGACCTGTTGTCCCAACTAGTGGCGGAAATCAGACAGTTTGTACAGACGGAACAACAACCCAAACTTTAACAGCTACAGCTACTGGTAATACAGTAACATGGTATACTGCTGCTATTGGAGGAAGTCTAGTTCCAAATCCTAAGCAAGTAGGTGTTGGTACAGTTACTTACTATGCTGAATCTTCAAACGGACTTTGTTCTAGTAGCACTCGTGCAGCTGTTACTTTAACAATTGTAGGTGTAGTTCCAAATCCAATAGCTAACGATCAGACAGTTTGCGCAAATGGAACAACCACTCAAACTTTGACAGCAACAGCTACTGGGAATACAATTACATGGTATACCGCCGCAGTAGGAGGAACTGTTGTATCAAGTCCTACTCAAGTAGGTGTGGGGACGGCAACATATTTTGCAGAATCTTCCGTTGGAAATTGTTTAAGCGCAGCCAGAACTAAAGTTGTTCTAAGTATCACTGCAGTTCCGGCAATACCATCGGCAACGACGAATAAACAACCAACTTGTACTAATTCAACTGGAGAAATCACTTTTGTCAGTCAAACAGGCGCTGAGTACAGTATTGGAAATGGGTTTCAAGACAGTCCTGTTTTCATAAACGTTGCCTCAGGTACATATACAATAAGCGTCCGATATAAGAATAATACCACTTGTGATATTAAGGGTGCGGCTTTGACAATAAGACCAATTCCTCAACAAATTCAATTCGAAATTAACGGAGAGTGTGTAGATAAAGATTATGTGTTAACAGCTACTCCATTGTCTAATTCATATGATCCTAATAATGTTGATTATGAATGGAAAGATAGTGCAGGTATAACTGTAGGAACAAATTCTAATGTTTTTAATGTTTCGAATTTGATTGCTTCAACTTCTGAAAAAGAAATTTTTCCTTTAAATTATACTTTAACAGTAACATCAACTTCAACAGGTTGTCAAACTATAAAAGGAGTAACAGTTGAAACTATAACTTGTAATATTCAAAAAGGAATTTCGCCTGATGGTAACGGAGCGAATGATAACTTCGATTTAAGATTAATGGATGTGAAAAAACTGCAGATATATGATAGATATGGTATAAAGGTTTACAGTCAATCGAATTATACAGACCAATGGAAAGGACAGTCAGATAAAGGCGATGATCTGCCTAGTGCAACATATTATTATGTAATTGAGCTTAATGAAGGTCAATCAAAAACAGGTTGGATATATCTAATCAGAGAAAAACAATAAATTAATTTATTTTTGAAGTCCATGAATATCTTTTGGACGAATAAAACGAAAAAACAAATAGATATGAATAAAATATTTTTGACCTCTCTTTTAGTTCTTATTGCCTATATAGATTCAAATGCGCAACAGAACCCTCATTATACCCAATATATGTATAATATGAATGTCGTTAATCCTGCTTATGCAGGTTCGAAAGAAAGTATTTCTTTTGGAGCATTGTATAGAAAGCAATGGGTTAATATAGAAGATGCTCCAACTTCTTTTACTTTTTCTGGACATGCGCCAGTTGGTAATAATGTTGGACTGGGTTTGTCTTTTATATCAGATAAAATTGGACCTGTAACTGAACAGAATGTGTTTGGAGATTTTTCCTATACTTTGCAATTAAATGAGACAAGCAAATTGGCATTGGGAATAAAAGCGGGTGTCTCATTTCATCAAGTTGGTCTGAGAGATATACAATCTTCCTTACCGGATCCTTCAGAAGGTATTTTTGGTCAAGATATAAATGACGCATCATTAAATTTAGGTGTAGGGGCATTTTATTATACAGATAATTATTATGTTGCTTTTTCAATTCCAAATGTAGCAAAATCAGCCCATTTAGATTATAACGGTCGTGAATACGGTTCAGATGTATCCCATTATTTTTTAACAGCGGGATATGTATTTGACATTAATTATGAATTAAAATTCAAACCCTCGATGATGTTGAAATCTGCATTTAATGTAACTCCTTCCTTAGATGTTTCTGCAAACTTTTTGTACAAAGAAAAATTCGAAATAGGTGCCACTTATAGATTGCAAGATAGTTTTGGTGGAATGGTTAATTTCGCAGTAACACCAGAATTAAGAATTGGTTATGCATACGATCACATTATATCAGATCTGAAAGTGACCACTCCTTCTTCTCATGAATTTATTTTGTTGTATGATCTATTTACGGCTAAAAAAGTTTCACGTTCTCCAAGATTTTTCTAATATTAAACTTTACAATTAATGAAAAAAATTACTATACTGTTGTTTTTGGTGCTAATTAATATTTCACTAATGGCACAAAATAAAGATACGAAGAGTGCTGATAAACTTTTTGACAGATATGAATATAGTTCAGCTGCTAAAGAGTATCTGTCTTTAGTTGAAAAAGGTACTTCTGACCCTTACGTTTATAAACAACTAGGGGATTGTTATTATAATATGTCTAATACTGCTGAAGCAGAAAAATGGTATTCAAAAGCAGTAGAGTCTAAACAAGGTTTAGAGACCTTTTATAATTATGCGCAGATGTTAAAATCAAATGGTAAATATCTAGAATCCGATAAACAAATGAGAGTTTTTGCTGCCATGTCACCTAATGATCAGAGAGCAATAGAATTCAACAATAATCCTGATTATCTTGTGAAGCTAAAAAATATAGAAAAGCTATTTGATATAAATAGAATCACTGTAAATTCTGAAAAATCTAATTTTGGGGCTGTTCTCTATGGTAATTCTCTTTATTTTGCGAGTGCAAGAGATAAAGGAAGCAAAATTTACGGATGGAATAACGAACCTTTTTTAGATTTATATCAGTCTGATTACAATGAAACAGCAGGAACGTATTCAGAACCAACCGCAATTTCAGAATTAAACACGATTTACCACGAAGGTCCATTAACGATGACTAAAGATGGGAATACGATTTACTTTTCAAGTGAAAGTTTTAATCAAAAATTATTTGTAAAAGATAATTCAAAAAAATTAAAATTTGGACAAGTTAGCTTGTATAAGGCTGTTAAGGATGGCGGAAAATGGTCATCAGTTACTCCGCTACCGTTCAATAGTAAAAATTATTCTACGGGTAATCCATCTATAGATAAAGAAGGGAAAACACTTTATTTCGCGTCTAATATGCCTGGCTCAATTGGAGGTACAGACATATGGAAAGTAGTAGTTAATCCCGATGGTACTTTTGAAACTCCAGAGAATCTAGGAGATAAAATAAACACGGTGGGTGATGAAAATTTTCCATTTATATCTGATGATGGCATTTTGTATTTTTCTTCAAATGGTCTAATGGGTTTTGGGGGATTAGATGTTTTTTATGTGGATTTGAATAAAAATGATTCGCCATATAATATGGGGAGCCCTGTCAATACAGAAAAAGACGATTTTTCATTTACATTAAATAAAGAAAAAAACAGTGGGTATTTATCCAGTAATAGAGCGGGTGTAGATAATATCTATAATGCAATCCCAATATGTAAATCAGAGATGCTTGCTATCGTAAAAAATGCCAAAACAAATGCATTATTAGCTAATTCCAGAGTGGTTTTTTTAGATGCTGATAAAACTGTTTTAGATACAAAGATAACTAACGATAAAGGAGAAGCGTTATACAGTACTGATTGCCAAAAACAATTTTCTATCGATGTTTATAAAGATGGGTTTGTTACTAAATCTTATCCTGTTAGTATGATTGAAAAAGGAGTTCGTACGACTATGGATATGTTTATAGATCCGATCGAAATGACTGTCGCAGAAACAGAAATTATATTAAACCCAATTTATTTTGATTACAACAGAAGTAATATTACGCCGCAAGGTGCAACGGAATTGGATAAATTGGTCTATGTAATGTCTCAAAATGATAAGTTGAATATATATGTAAAATCTCATACCGACATTAGAGGTACTGATGAATACAATTTTTACCTTTCGGAAAGAAGGGCTAAATCTACCGTCGCATATATCATTTCAAAAGGGATTAGCGGGGAAAGAATTACAGGTAAAGGTTTTGGGGAATCAGAACTAAAAGTAGATTGCAAAGAGAAATGTACCGAAGAAGAACATGCTTTAAACAGACGTTCAGAATTCATGATCATCAAATAACAAGCAAATAAGGTAAAAAAAAAGGATGTTCAAAAATGGGCATCCTTTTTTTACAACTATTTTCAAAAATATTACCCATGTACGGTTTCGTTTTTTCCGTACTTAACAATAATTGAAGTTTCAAAGTCAATCCATTCTTGCCAGCGTTTGTCTACATCAACGTTATCTGCATATTTTTTGGCAAAACCAATAAAAGTGGTGTAATGCCCAGCTTCAGAAATCATAAGGTCTCTATAAAATTTAGCTAACTCGGGGTCTTTTATGTTTTCTGATAACACTTTAAATCGTTCGCAACTTCTCGCCTCAATCATCGCTGAAAATAATAAACGATCACATAACGCATCTCTTCGGCTTCCATCTTTTTTCATGAACTTAAAAAGTTCATTTACATAATGGTCTTTTCGTTCTCTGCCTAATGTTAAACCTTTACTTTTCATTAAATTATGAACTAATTGTAGATGGTCTAATTCTTCTTTTGCGATAATTAACATTTCGGTAACCAATTCTTCTAATTCAGAATTATAAGTCACTAAACTTATCGCATTTGATGCTGCTTTTTGCTCGCACCACGCATGGTCTGTTAAGATTTCTTCTATGTTCGATTCGACTATATTTACCCAGCGTGGGTCTGTGGCTAATTTTAAACCTAGCATAATGTTGAAATTTATTTAGTTGCAAAATTAGTGTTTTCTTCCTGATTTTTATTCAAAACGAAGGAATTGCAATTAAAATAGTATTATTTTGCACGTATAATTTTATTCAAATAAGAATCAAGTGCAACAACTTTTAATTATTGGTTTTGTGTGGCCTGAGCCCGATTCGTCTGCGGCAGGAGGAAGGATGCTGCAATTAATTTCACTTTTCAAAGAACAAGGATATAACATTACGTTTGCGAGTCCGGCCCAAGACAGTGATTTTATGGTGGATTTGGAAGATATTGGAGTTGAAAAGAAATCGATTGCTTTAAATTGTGCCAGTTTTGATGGCTTTATAAAAGGGTTGAATCCTACTGTTGTCTTGTTCGATCGTTTTATGATGGAAGAGCAATTTGGTTGGCGAGTTGCCGAGAATTGCCCAAATGCCTTGCGATTATTAGATACCGAAGATTTGCACTGTTTACGTTTGTCACGCCAAAAAGCATTCAAAGAAAATCGTTTGTTTCAGACTTCAGATTTAATGACAGAAGAAGTGGCAAAACGAGAAATTGCCAGTATTTTGAGATGTGATTTATCGTTAATGATTTCTAAATTTGAGATGGAGTTACTTACAAGTAGATTTAAAATCGATAAAGCACTTCTGTATTATTTGCCTTTTTTATTGGAACCAATAACTGTATCAGCTTTCGAACAATTCCCGCCTTTTGAAGAAAGGAAAGAATTTGTTTTCATCGGAAATTTTCTTCATGAGCCCAATTGGAATGCCGTTCTATATCTGAAGGAGTCCATTTGGCCGCTTATTAGGAAACAACTTCCTCAAGTTGCTTTGAATATTTATGGTGCCTATCCTTCACAAAAAGTGCTGCAATTGCATCAACCAAAGGAAGGGTTTTTAATAAAAGGTCGTGCTGCTAAAGCACAAGAAGTGGTTTCGAAGGCTCGTGTTGTTTTAGCTCCATTGCGTTTTGGTGCGGGTGTAAAAGGAAAATTGATAGAAGCGATGCAATGTGGAACGCCAAGTGTAACAACTACTATTGGAGCCGAATCAATGCATGGTGATTTACCTTGGAATGGTGCTGTTACCGATAGCCCACAAGTGTTTGCGGATGTAGCAGTACAATTATACAATGATAATAAACGGTGGCTTGAAGCCCAATACAACGGATTAACTATTATCAATCAGCGTTATTTAAAAGGACTGTTTGTGGAAGATTTCAATAAGCAAATACTATTTTTGCAAGCTAATTTGCATCAACACCGATCGAATAACTTTATGGGAGCCATGTTGCAACATCATACGTTAAGCAGTACAAAATACATGTCTCGTTGGATCGAAGCTAAAAATAAATAAAAAAATCCCGTCAAGTTTTATAACATGACGGGACTTGTATTTTAAAAATCAAATTGTTACGCAAGCATTGTAACGGGATTTTCTATAAATTGTTTCAATGTTTGTAAAAATTGTGCTCCAGTTGCACCATCAATTGTTCTGTGATCACAAGCTAAGGAAAGCATCATTGTATTACCAACAACAATCTGACCGTTTTTAACCACTGGTTTTTCAACAATAGCTCCTACTGAAAGGATGGCAGAATTCGGTTGATTGATAATAGAATTGAACTCAACAATTCCAAACATTCCAAGATTAGAAACAGTAAAAGTACTTCCTTCCATTTCAGTTGGGAGTAATTTTTTGTTTTTAGCTCTTCCGGCAAGATCTCTTACGCTTCCGCCAATTTGAGATAAACTCATGGCATCAGTAAATTTCAATACGGGAACTACTAATCCATCTTCAACAGCTACTGCTACTCCAACATTCACATGATGGTTGATGGTAATAGCATCTTCTTTCCATTGGGAATTAATTTTTGGATGTTTTTTCAAAGCCATCGCGCAAGCTTTAATAACCATATCGTTAAAGGATACTTTTGTATCAGGAACGCTGTTTATTATCGCTCTTGATTTCATTGCTTCATCCATTGTAACTTCAATTGTTAAGTTATAATGAGGTGCAGTAAATAAAGATTCTGCCAAACGTTTAGCGATGATTTTTCGCATTTGCGAATTTTTGATTTCTTCTGTGAAAACTTCTCCTGCCGGAACAAATACTTTTGGTGCAGCCACAGTTTCTGTTTTTGCTGGTGCAGATGTTGCCGTAACTGGAGCAGAAGTAGCTTGAGGTGTAAAGTTTTCGATATCGCTTTTTACGATACGTCCATTTTCACCAGAACCTTTTACCTGTGTCAATTGAATTCCTTTGTCACTTGCAATTTTCTTTGCTAATGGCGATGCTAAAATTCTTTGTCCATCCGTTGATGCTTCTTGTACAATTGGTTCTGCTGATTTTTCAGCTGGAGCTGGTTTTGCTTCTTCAGTTGCAGTTGCAGCTTGTGGAGCTCCTCCAGTTTTATAATTTTCAGCAATACCGCTAATGTCAGTTCCTTCAGGTCCGATAATAGCCAACAGACTATCAACTGGAGCCGAATTTCCTTCTTGAATTCCGATATATAATAATGTTCCTTCATTGAAAGATTCAAATTCCATTGTAGCTTTATCAGTTTCGATTTCAGCAAGAATATCACCTTCGGCAACTTTATCTCCTACTTTTTTCAACCAAGTTGCTACGGTTCCTTCGGTCATTGTATCGCTTAAACGAGGCATTGTAACTACCACAACTCCTTGAGGAAGTGATATTGTTGTTGCTGCTACAGGAGTAGTAGCAGTTGTAGTTTCGGAACTTTTAACATCAGGAGCAGTTGCTGTTTCTTTAGATTCAGGTTTAGCTTCAGCCGTATCAGGAGTTGCAGGAGTCGATTTTCCAGCTATTAAAGCGGAAACATCTTCGCCTTCATTTCCTATAATCGCCAGTAAAGAATCTACTGGTGCAGTTTCTCCTTCTGGGATACCTATATATAAAAGAGTTCCTTCATTGAAAGACTCAAATTCCATTGTTGCTTTGTCCGTTTCAATTTCTGCTAGGATATCACCTTCGCTGATTTTGTCACCTACTTTTTTTAGCCAAGCCGCTACCGTTCCTTCCGTCATCGTATCGCTCAAACGAGGCATTGTTATTATTGTTGCCATAATTGATTTATAGTTTATGAGGTAAAAATGGATAGTTTTCTTGATCGTATACTACGTCGTATAATTGTTGGATTTCAGGATAAGGTGATTCTTCAGCGAATTTTACGCATTCTTCAACCAAATCTTTAACTCGCTGATCAATAGCTTCAATCTCTTCTTCTGTAGCATACTTTTGATCTTTAATTACATCTAAAACTTGAGTAATTGGATCAATTTTTTTGTACTCTTCCACTTCATCTTTCGTGCGGTATAATTGCGCATCAGACATAGAATGCCCTCTATAGCGGTAAGTTTTCATTTCGAGGAATGTTGGTCCGTCACCACGACGAGCTCTATCAATAGCCTCTGTCATTGCTTCGGCAACTTTAACGGGATTCATTCCGTCAACTGGTCCACAAGGCATTTCGTACCCTAAACCTAGTTTCCAAATATCAGTATGATTAGCAGTCCTTTCTACAGAAGTTCCCATAGCGTAACCGTTATTTTCTACGATAAAAACGACTGGAAGTTTCCATAACATCGCCATATTAAAGGCTTCATGTAATGAACCTTGACGAGCGGCACCATCACCAAAATAGGTCATA
Organism: Flavobacterium zhoui; assembly: GCF_042787235.1. Classification (NCBI taxonomy): domain Bacteria; kingdom Pseudomonadati; phylum Bacteroidota; class Flavobacteriia; order Flavobacteriales; family Flavobacteriaceae; genus Flavobacterium; species Flavobacterium zhoui. Next base: position 143,784 of record NZ_JBHZPY010000011.1, on the reverse strand, counting down.
GTAACTCCCCCAGTTTCAAAATATTTATCTGCAAAAGCCAATCCGGCTCCTACTGGAATTTGACCTCCTACAATTCCGTGTCCACCATAAAAACGGTGTTCTTTTGAGAAAATATGCATAGAACCACCCATACCTTTTGAGGTTCCGGTAACTTTACCCATAAGTTCTGCCATTACGCGTCTTGGATCAACACCCATTCCTATTGGTTGTACGTGATTTCGATATGCAGTAATCATTTTGTCTTTTGACAAGTCCATTGCGTGTAAAGCACCAGCAAGAACTGCCTCTTGACCATTGTATAAGTGTAGAAATCCTCTAACTTTTTGTTGAATGTATAATGCTGCAAGTTTGTCTTCAAACTTTCTCCAAAGCAGCATGTCTTCATACCACTTTAAATAAACCTCTTTTGTAACTTCTTTCATTTGGATTTTTTCTTTTGCTTAAGCGTTATTGTGTTATAAAATGTTACTTATAACGCAAAATAGTTTCCTCACACAAATTTGCGAAAAGCAAAAATAAGACATTACAACTAAGAAGTGAAATTTATAGAGTAGTTTTTGGGTTTTTTAAAGGAATTTTTTGTCAAACATGAATGGAAGTAAATTTTTTAGGGATGCTGATTTGTTTACTTCGCCTTCTTCTCCCATAAAGTAAATTTCTATTGGGATGTCTTGTTTTATTTCATATTCTGCGATAGATTGTCTACAGGAACCGCAGGGAGGAATGGGAGTAGTGGTCTTGTTCGTATCTGAAGCGGCAGTAATTGCCATTTTTAAAATTTTTGCTTCCGGATAGATTGATCCAGCATAAAAAACAGCGACTCTTTCTGCACAAAGTCCTGAAGGATAAGCGGCATTTTCTTGGTTTGAACCTAGAATAATTTGTCCGTTGTCTAAAAGTATGGCTACGCCAACTCTAAATTTTGAATAAGGTGCGTACGCTTTTTTTCTTATGGCGACGGCTTCTTCCATTAGGCTGTAAACATCTTTTGGTAATTCTTTAACTGAATCGAAAACTGTGAACTGAGTTGTTATGGAAATTTCTTTCATTCTTTTTTTTTGAGGAAAAAAAATCCAAATCTCATCAAGTTGAAATTTGGATTTATAGTTATTTAAAATTTTTAATACTACTAATATTCATCGTACTTGTCACCGAAATTAAAAGTAAGGGAGAATCTAAGGGTGTTTTCTAATGGATTTTTGACTTTCGAGGCTGAGAATAAGTAAGATACATCTACTTTTACGATATTGTATTTAAATCCTGCTCCAAGCGAGAAAAACTGACGTGCCCCTTTTTGTGGGCTTTCGTGAAAATATCCCATTCTCATTGCAAATGAATCTTGATATAAATATTCAGCACCTGCGGCATACGTGAATTCTTTTAATTCCTCTCCAAAACCATCCGGAGCATCTCCAAATGATTTAACGACACCTGAAACCCATCCGATAGAGCGATAATCTTCAAAATTTTGTGCACGTTCTTCAGTTGTTACCGTTCCGTCTCCGTTTAAATCTGGATTTTGTGGAGTTGGCACTAATAATTTATTAAACTCCAGATTTAAAGCTACTTTATTATAGTCATCAAAAATGAAATCAAAACCAGTTCCTATTTTTAAATTGGCTGGCAAAAAATTAGTACTAAATTCATCGTTGTCATAACTTATTTTTGGACCCAAATTTTGGATGTTAAATCCGCCTCTCCATCTTCCGTTAAATTCGTTAAAAGCAATTTCTTCAGATTGATAGAATCCTGCTACATCAACCGCGAATGAGCTGGCTGGTGTTGCATCACCATTATCAGATGCGACTTTTAAGCTGGAATGAATGTAACGCCCTGCTACTGCCATAGAAAATCGTTCACTTAGTTTTAATGAATAAGAACCGTCAAAGGCAAATTCATTTGGAGAAACTATTCTGGGTACTTCGTCCGGATTGCCAGTTTCACGCAATTCGATGTTACCTAAGCCGAAATAACGCAAGCTTGCTGCAAAGGCACTTTTTTCGTTAAATCTGTTGTAATAAGTCAATTGTCCCAACGAAATATCATTTACTAAATCTGTAAGATAAGGAGTGTAACTCACGGAAAAACCTTGTTTGTCTATTGCAAAGGCATATTTAGCCGGATTCCACTGTTGTGAAAAGGCATCTGCAGAAGATGAAACTCCCACATCAGCCATACCTGCAGCTCTTGCATCTGCAGAAACTAATAAAAACGGAACTCCTGTTGTAATAACTCTATCCTGCGCGTTTGCAAGAAAAATTATAAAAAAACAGATAAAAAGTAAAGCTATTTTTTTCATTTTTATATAAAAATTGATTGGACAAATATAATATTTTATTAAAGTATTACAAGTTTTTCGTACTTTTCAGTCTTTTTATTAGTCAAATTAGATTTTACGGTAAGTTTATATATGTAAACTCCTTTTCCAATTTTACTTCCAAAGTCATCTTTGCCATCCCAAGTAATATCTTTAGATAAAAACCCATCGGTGGTAATGATCTGATTTTTAGTCCAGACCACTTTTCCTGTTATTGTCATAACTTGAACCTGAACTTCAAGAGCTTCGTAAGGTCTATTGTGCGTAAACCAAAACTCCGTGTAATTGACAAATGGGTTGGGGTAGTTCAATACGTGCGTCAATGTTATGGTTTCATCACCAACTACTATAAACTGAATTTCGACTATAATGGGATTGTTATAAACATCCCAAGCTTTGAATGTGATTGTATGTAAGCCTAATGATAAATTATGTAGTGGAAATCGAAGTGTTCCACTAGTATAATCATCTAATGTTGTTTGGTAATAATCGTTTAGTATATAAGGATTATTCACATCGCCATCTAATATTGCAACAATATCATGACCTATTCCGCTGGCTGTATTTATGCCGTTTTCATCTTCAAGAAAAGCAAGAAGGAAAGGAGATTCATTTGTTGTGCCTCCCGAAACAAAAGTTTCGTCATTCATATATAACTTAACTCTTGGACTAATATTGTCTGCGACTGCATTTTCATTTATTCCGCCCACTTTGATGCTTGTATTATAGCCGGTTTCATTTTCTAAAAATTGATTTTTTTTTGCGTAAAAACTGATTTTTCCGTTGGCTAATGGAATACGGATGTCTCGGGGAACGACAAAACTAAATTCAAATTTGCCATTTGTAACTGATGCATTTCCTCTAAATATTGTTTCTCCTAATACATTGAAATTTAGTGGAGCACTATTGCCGTCATTATTGAAAGTTGTTCTTGCAATGATTTTATCAAAAACAGTTGTGGAAAGTTCACCATTATAGGTTGTTAATAAATTGTTATTCTCATCCGTGATTTCGCCGGTCAATTTTATCTTAGATAATGATTTGAAGTCATCAATGGATTGCGATATTGAAATGTCATTAACTTTTGTAAGACTTATTTTTGGTTTTGGTATGGCAAGCATCAAGGCTGGGTCACCTATGTAAAAAACTACATTGGTTGCTGAATTTGGGTTGCTGTTTTTAGAGATGCGCAAAGCTTCGGCAATAGATGTATATTGGTTTGAACCATACGATAATAAGTTTTTGGATAATACATCATTGAAATTTTCGGCGCTATATTGTCCTATTGCTCTTATGGTTGTAATCATAGCAATTGCTCCTCCTTTTGGGTTCCAATACGTATATTCGCCTGCGGTAGGTCTGGACGGATTGTCAAAACGAGAAAATTCACAAGTTATAGTTATGAATAAGGGATATTTATATTGATTGCTTAAGTTTTGGCCATCAGATTTCTCCCAAATGCGTTCGCTGGATAAGCCATCTTCTCCGCCATGTCCCAAATAGTTAAATATTAATGCCCCTTTTTCGAAAGCATTAAAAAAGTCAGTTCTTGCTTTTGGATATCGGAAGCCACCAGCTGATGCTTCTTGGATATAAGAGTCTAAAAGTATTTTAGTGACGTTTAAAAAAGGTTTTTCTGAAGCAATACCATCTGCTAAACTATTTTGTCGGTTCTGTAAACTGGCATCCGATGTTCTATCTGAATCGTCAGAAACTAGAACAATATTATTCCTCCAACTGCCGTAAGATTTTAAGTCATGGTATTCGATTATTTTATTTACCATTTCATCAGCTTGCTTGTTGTCATTGACAAGCATTCTTCCAACAGCAATGTCGATTCCTCCAAAATAGGAAACAATATTTCCTTCGTTTGAATCCATCAATCCATAAAAATCATCAGAAGCGAATGAAGCTTCGCCAGATGTATTACTTTTTAAGGCGTGGTATATAGGAACAATATTGGTGTTATTGGCAATTCGGTTTTTAAAATCATATGAGGCGTCTCCAAAAAGATTTACATATTTTATACGTTTCTCAGGGGTTGAGGCATTTTCATAAATATATTTGATGCAATTTCTTATAGCAGAAATATCTTGTTTACCTGAAGAGAATTCTAGATAAATAGATTCAAGAGAGATTACTTTTACATTTAAATTTGATTTCGAACGATGAAAAACGGCTAATTTTTCTGCTTGATTTGTTAAAAAAGCGGGAGATATAATTGCATAATCAATGTCTTGAAATTGACCTTGAGCATTTTTGAAAATTGTTCCTTTTAAGTTCTGATTGGCAATTTTAGTTTTGGTACTTTTTAAAGGTGTAAGATAATCTGACGTATCAAGTGCAATATATTTTCTAAGCTCACCTAGATTTGATTTAAAACTAAACGTACTCTGATTTGGGTTTTCAGCTTTGGTTACATTATATAGGTCTGTAACATCCCAAACTTCAGGAATACTTGCAGAATTTGCGATAGAATAAGTTGCAACTCCTAAACTAGAATTTGATAAATCATATTGAAAATGAAATTGCTTTCCGTAACCTTGAAGTTTTCTTTTGGCGATAAGCTGGATAAAATCAAGATATCCTTTTGATCCTGGAACCCCGTTGTTATTGTACGTTAATTTAATTTTTACATTTTCGGAAGCAGTGAAAGTGACGTTGCTTGGTAACGATCCGGTATTAAATTCGGTATCTGAATTTGTGTTTAAAGCGGGAAAAGGGATATTTCCTATTTCTTGTCCGTTTGCTGATATTTTGAACGAGGTAGGGGCAAAAGCTGCCGAAGCTACTGTAGCCTTTATTTTAATTGCAGAAGATAGCTCGACGTTTGGAAAATTAAACTCAAATTCTTGTTCTTGATTTATGTCAAAGGATTCGCCAAACCATTGTCTGCCCAAATGTGAGATGTTTACAAGATCTGTTTCATGATATTGTCGGTCATCAAAGGTGTTTATGGTGATTGTGCTGTTTCCTGCAGGCTGATTCATCGGTGCCATTCTTTTTCCTTCGGTATCTTGAACTGTTACATAATAGTAAGACTTTGTATCGTATAAATTAATATTGGTTTGACTTTCTTCATTCCAAGTATCTAATCCCTCCCCATAAAATAAGATATAATCGTCTTCATTAAATACACCATCGTTTTCTCCTATAACTTCAATAGCGTTTTCAGTTAAATCTGAAGGATAGTAGGTGTTGTTTGATAATGGGAGCATTTTTCCCCCATTGCCATAGATTTTTATTTTTTTTGGATCAATGCCACTTGTGGTTAATCCTAACTGTTGTAAGAAACTTTTAGAAATCTTATAAACACCAGATTTCTCTATGTAAAATTGATAAAAATCCCCTGAAGCTAAAATGGAATTAGAAATAATGTTTGTGCTTTTATTGGATTGTAAAATTCTAGAAGAACTACTTTTTGTACTATAAGAAAACGATTTAATCCGCTTGAACCCAAAGTTGTCTTTTACTATCGGGGAAAGCACAAGAAAGGTGTATTTAAGTTCTCGGGCAGTCGTTGTTTTTAAGTAGGCATCAGGTGTTTCGGGTATGTTTTTCGGGTCTAAATCGCCAAGGTAAGATGCTGAAACGGGTTCGTAAATAACGTTGGTAATTTCAATATTATTATTGTTTAAAGAACCAAGTTCTGCTATTTTTAAAGAATAAGTAATTGCTTTTTTTGAGACGTCATAATAATAATTTTCACCGATAAATTGAGGAGCGTTCATTACGATATCCCCAAAAGAAATTTCTTTTTTTTCTAACCATTCAATGGTAATGTTGCCGTTAATTTGGGCAAAAGAGATAAATGGGATTAGAGATAAATAAACTAGAAGTGTTTTTCTCATTGTGTTTTTTAACGGGATTGAGACTGAATTATTACGAATGAGTAAAAATAAATCATTTAGTGTAATTGTAAATAATAAATATTATAAATTTGCGTTTTTGTAATATGATTTTTTGATAAACTTTATTAAAAAAGCATTTTGCAAGTTAATGGTTAATTGTTATATTGCGTCACTTTAAAATTATTACCTACTAAAGAGTATGAAACTAAACAAAATTTTGGCCTTTCGATTGATAATGTCAATACTAATGATTGCAGGTTTGGCTAGTTGCAGTAAAAAATCTAGTTCCAAAAATGCGTCAAGGGCTACCGGATGGAATGTGGATAGTAAGAAAGGTTCAAAAAGTAAAAAACAAGAAGCAGGACCTGGTTTGGTTTTTGTTGAAGGTGGTACATTTACAATGGGTAAAGTACAAGATGATGTTATGCATGACTGGAATAATACGCCAACGCAACAACACGTTCAGTCCTTTTATATGGACGAGACTGAGGTAACAAATTTCATGTATTTAGAATACTTAGATTGGTTAAAACAAGTATTCCCACCAACAGAAGAAAATTATAAAAACATATACGAAGGTGCTTCACCAGATACTTTAGTTTGGAGAAATAGATTAGGTTATAATGAAACGATGACTAATAATTATTTGAGACATCCATCTTATGCTAATTATCCGGTTGTTGGTGTAAACTGGATTCAAGCAGTTGAATTTAGTAAATGGAGAACAGATCGTGTAAATGAAGCTGTTTTAGAAAAAAATGGGTATCTTAAGAAAAATGCTAAAACTCAAGATGTAACCGCTGAAAGTTCTTTTAGTACTGAAACTTATTTAAATAGTCCTACATCAACTTATGGCGGAAATGAAGAGATTGTTTTAAAAGGTAAGAAAGGAGCGAGAGCGCCTAAAGCTGGGAAAGATGGTAAAGTCACAGAAGCTAAAAATATATATGCACAACGTTCTTCTGGAATTATTCTTCCAGAATACAGACTTCCAACTGAAGCAGAATGGGAATATGCAGCTGCAGCAGATGTAGGGCAAAGAGAGTATAATATTTACAAAGGACAGAAAAAATATCCATGGTCAGGAGATTATACTCGTTCAGGAAAAAGACAAAGTAAGGGTGACCAATTAGCCAATTTCAAGCAAGGAAATGGAGATTATGGTGGTATTGCCGGTTGGTCTGATGATGGTGCTGATATTACTAATGCAGTAAAAAGCTATCCAGCAAATGATTTTGGATTGTATGATATGGCTGGAAATGTAGCCGAATGGGTTCAAGATGTTTACAGACCAATTATTGATAATGAATCTAATGATTTTAATTATTTTAGAGGAAATCAATACACTAAAAATAAAATTGGGGCTGATGGTAAGGTTGAAATCGTTACCAAAGATAATATGAAATACGATACGTTGAGTAATGGAAGAGTGATGGCTAGAAATTTCCCAGGACAAATTGCTCAAGTTCCAGTTGATGAACAAGAAACATATTTGAGACAAAATTTTGATAAAAGCGATAATAGAGATTACAGAGACGGTGATAAACAATCTACAAGATATTATAATTTTGGATCTGAAGCAGAGAACGAAAAACAAAAGGAGGAAAAAATCATGTACAATTCTCCTAAACACAATGTAACAACTGACAGTTTAGGGAAGATGGTTAGAAAATATGATAAATCAAGCAAAAGAACTACTTTAATAAACGATGAAGTTAGAGTTTATAAAGGTGGGTCTTGGAGAGATAGAGCTTATTGGTTAGATCCAGCTCAAAGAAGATACTTTCCTCAGGATATGGCTACCGATTATATCGGATTTAGATGTGCCATGTCAAGAGTCGGAGCTAAATCGGACAAAAAGAAATCAGCAAGAAATTAATTTTTCATAAATAATAATCAAAGCCCTTTCATTAGGGCTTTTTTTTAAATCAGTTTTAAATGAATATAGCGAGCATTCATAATTTATTTTTAAAGTGTAAATCAGTTTCAATAGATACTCGTAAAATTGAGCCCAATTCCTTATTTGTAGCCATAAAAGGGGAGCGTTTCGATGCCAATACTTTTGCTAAAGAAGCATTACGAAAAGGAGCGTCTTTTGTGATAATTGATAATGAAGCATATTTCATTGACCAAAGAACTATTTTAGTTGAAGACAGTTTAGTAGCGCTTCAGGAATTAGCGAAGTTTCATCGGGAATATCTAAAATTACCTATTATTGCTCTTACAGGTAGTAACGGGAAGACAACTACAAAAGAACTTATAGCTGTTGTTCTATCGAAAAAATATAAAATCAAAGCTACCGTTGGCAACTTAAATAACCATATTGGTGTGCCATTGACTTTGCTTTCTTTTAATTTAGAAACTGAAATAGGAATTGTAGAAATGGGTGCCAATCACAAAAAGGAAATTGAATTTCTATGTGAATTAGCCAAGCCGGATTATGGCTATATCACTAATTTTGGCAAGGCGCATTTAGAAGGATTTGGTGGAGTAGAAGGTGTGATTGAAGGGAAAAGCGAGATGTATCAATATCTTTTGAAGAATGAGAAATTGGCTTTTATAAATTTAGAAGATCCAATTCAAGTTGAAAAAGCAAAAATATTAAAATCATTTTGTTTTGGAATAAATAATGAAACAGCTGATGTAAATATTACGGAAGTAAAAGCAAACCCTTTTGTGGTAATCCGTCATTCTGATTTTACGATTTCATCTCGTTTAATAGGTCTTTACAATGCTAATAATATAAATGCGGCACTAACTATAGGAAAGTATTTTGATGTAGCGGATTTAGCAATTAAAGAAGCGCTGGAAAGTTATATTCCTGAGAACAATAGATCGCAATTATTAACTAAAGGAACTAACCAAATTATTCTGGATGCTTATAATGCTAATCCAAGTAGTATGAATGTTGCAATCGAAAATTTCCTGCAGTTAGATAATCCAAATAAGATTATGATTTTGGGGGATATGTTTGAGTTGGGGCAGGAAAGTCAAAATGAGCATCAAGCAATTGTAACAATGCTTTTGAATGAAAAAAATGTAACCAGTTACTTTATTGGTAAAGCATTTTATGACAATAGAATTGATAAAAATAATTTTCATTTTTATGAGACATTTGATGCCTTTTCAAGTCGTTTAAAGGAAACTAAAATTGAAAATAGTACTGTTTTAATAAAAGGTTCTAGGGGCATGGCTTTGGAGCGAACATTAGATTTCCTGTAGTAACGAATTCATTTTTTTATTTCAAATACTCATTAAAAAACCAGTGAGATTTTCTTTTTTATGAAGTTCTATTTTTTTTCGTAGTCGGTATCGGGCTAATTCAACACCTCCGCTTGAAATATTCATGATTTCGGCAATTTCTTTCGTGGACATATTCATTAGTAGATAGGTAGATAGATCTAATTCTCGTGGAGAAATTGTTGGATATTTGTCTTTTAATCTTTTTAGGAAATCAAAATGGACATTCTTAATGTGTTTTTCTAAATCCTTCCAACTTTTGTCTGCATTTACTTCCTTCGTAATACTTCTGTTCAGTTTCGTAAATTGGAACTTGGTCGATTCATCAAAGGATGATACATCTATATCTTTTAGCTTATAGATGATTCCGTTCAGGATTTTGTTTTTCTTTACTACTTGCAAGGAATTATTAACAAGTTCCTTGTCTTTTGCTAAAATTTTAATTTGAAGCTTATCATTTTTTAATTTTTCAATTTCTTTTTCCAGTTCATATGATTCTTGCTTAATTTTTGATTCTTTTTCTAAATAAAGTCTTCGCTGTTCTATGGTTTCGTAGTATTTGTTTTTGCGAATTTTTATTTTTATTCGTTTTCTAATAAGAAATACCGATGCTGCAATAAGAAGTAAATAAGCGAAGTAAGCCAGAAAATGCCTGTACCAAGGAGGAGAAATGCAGAAATTTAATATGGTTTGTTCCGATTGTTTACCATAATTAGTTCTAGCTTTTAACTTCATAGTGTAATCGCCTTCTCTTAGATTGGTGTATTCTTTAATGACATTTGTAGACCAATTACTCCATTGGTTATCAAAGCCCTCCAGCTGATAAGAAAATTCAAGATTCTCAAGATTTTCATACGAAGGAGATGAAAAAGTGAATTTTACATGATTAGAAACATATGGAATTTTATAATTATCCAATGCTTTTTGGCCATTTCCTAAAACTATGGTGTCTCCGGGGAAGGAAAAGCCTCTTATATAGGCTTTTGGTTTTGCTTCGTAATTGGTCAATAAATTAGAATCATAATGAGCTAATCCATCTGTTAAACCAATGAATGTATCATTAGGGCCAGTCGTATTTATGGATAGATTATTATATACTATATTACCGGTAAGTTTTGAAAAGGGAGATACAATATTTTTGTAATTACCCGTTTTGGTTTTCATTAAGACGCCTAATGATTCATCAAAAACATACCAAATATTTCCATATTTATCTTGAGTTAAAGTGTTTGTTTTTGGAAGATTAGCAAATAAATCACTCATTTTTTTATCTTCAAAAAATAAATTTTGGTCGTAGGAATAGTTATAAAAGTGATTGTTTGTTTGAAAATAGACCTTGTTTTCCAACTGTTGTATATTTCCAATTCCTTTTACCGTTTCCGACAAATCTTGATATGTTTTTATAGATTCAAACCTTTTCAGGTCGTTACTTAATGTCATTCTATAGGCTAAGTTGTCTTTTTTTATCCAAATGTTTTTTCCTTCCATTTCAAATGATCCAGATGACTTAGAAAAGCCTTCAATTCTATTTTTAAATTGCCAGCCATTTAGTGTTTTTTCAAATATTGAAAAGCCATTATAATTGGAGCCAATTAAATAATTTGGATGATTGGGGATTTGCATAAATTTCCAATAGCCTATGTTGTCCAATATCTTTATAGTTTTTGCTCCCGCTATCAATAGCGCTCCTGTGTTGTGTGAACAAAATAATTGGTCGTCAATCACTTGTATGTTCCATGCTTGTCCGGTAGTTCCTTCTACTAGTTTAAAAGTATCTTCTTTGGTTGAATTATTCCAAGAATGATAAAAAACACCTTGATTAGTAGCTACATATAGATTCCCTTTATGCAATGCCGTACCATAAACAGTACTTAGATTATAACTAAATCCAAAATAAGTAAAAGGAGAGTTTTCATTCACAAAAGAGATTCCGTTATCAAGGCCTAGCCATAGATTGTTTTTGCTGTCAACAAAAGAGGTGAGAACAGTATTGTTTTGCAACCCTTTTGTGCGGTTGATATGTTGAATAATTTTTCCATATAAATCACATACAATTATTCCCTCTAAAACGGAATTGAGTACAATGAATTTATCTTTTATTGCTACACCACCAAGTGAACTATTCTTTCTAATGAAAACATTCGCTTCGGTATTCCAAGGAATCATTTTTTCATTGTCATATATATAAAGACCTTTATTTAAAGTGGCAATTAATAACTTATTTTCTGGTAAAGTAAAAATACCCCAGATTTCTGTGTTATTTAAAATGGTGGAATTTTTTAGTTGGAATAGTTTTCCGTTTTTGTACTCCAATATTCCCATTGAAATATCTTGTATATAAAGGTGGTTTTTTACTTGAAATGAGAATTGGAATCTTTTAGGGGCCTTGAGGATTTTAATTTTTTTGTTTTTAAAGATGTACGTTCTTTCAAATGATTGAAAAATAACTTCGTCATTATGAATGTGTATTTTCCAGATAAAATCCATCAGTTTTAAATTGGACTTGTTTATCATTTTAGACAAAGAAAAATAAACCAATTTCCCTTTTGAATCGGATTTAAAATAACCAAATTCACTGTACCCTCCTACGAAAATTTTTCCTGAGCCATTAATTTTTACGCATCTTACCGCGGTGGAGTTTGGTATATTATATTTTCGCCATGAAGTACCGTCAAATTGGAAAAGACCATTGTTATTAGCAAAATATAAATTGCCATTTTGGTCCTGATCAATATCCCAGTTTTGTGTGCCTCCTTTATAGTCAGTCCTTTTATAATTTTGAATGTCTGGAAGTCCAATGTTTTTGACCTGACTGCAGAGTGCTTGTGTTACTAATAAAATAAGAATATGGTATTTTGTAAATCTCATGATTAAATTCTAAAATGTAATGAATTGATTATTATTTGAAAGAAAATCAATTTCTGTTCGTAAAAGGATAAAAAGCTGGGCTTATTTTTATCAAATTTAAAGAAAAATGTGTCTTTTTCGTTGATTTTATAAATGTAGTGGTTTTTTTTTAAATTAACATTTGTATAACAGTATTATTATAAATTTAAAGCGCTTAAAATAAAACATTTATTTAAATTTTGATGTGTTTTTGTTATGTAATAAAAAAGCCTTTGATGTGTTTTTGTAAGGAATATTTAATGTGAATATAGAAAAAATAGATATAATATTGCTAGAAATTAGTAATTAATTAACCAAAATTTTTAGAAATATGAAATTTACAAAATTGTTTATTTTTTGTTTTTTATCTATTCTATTCTCAGTTTACGCACAAGCACAAGATGTTAATGTAAGCGGAAAAGTTTATGATGAAAACGGATTGCCCATTCCAGGAGTATCTATTTTAATTAAAGGAACTTCTAAAGCTACGGCTTCGGATTTTGATGGGAATTATCAGATAAAAACCGCTTCAAAAAGCACTTTAGTGTTTAGTTATGTGGGTTACATTTCAGTTCAAGAGTCTACTAACGGTAGAAATCGAATTGATGTAAAACTGAACCCTTCAACGGAATCTTTGCAGGAAGTTGTGGTCGTTGGGTATGGTACTCAGAAGAAAAGTGTTGTTACAGGAGCTATTTCCAGTGTTAGGGCTAAAGATCTTGAGAAAGTTCCTAATGGTCGTATTGAACAAGCGCTACAAGGTAGAGTTTCTGGAGTTACTATCGCTGCCAGTTCTGGTCAGCCTGGTGCTTCGTCCACAATCCGTGTTAGAGGTGTAACTACTTTTGGAGAAGGTGGTAATGATCCTCTTTGGGTTGTAGACGGTGTCGTAGTAGATGGCGGGGGAATTGGATTTCTTAATCAATCTGATATTGAATCAATCGAAGTTCTTAAAGATGCTGCCTCAGCTGCGATTTATGGAACACGTGCTGCTACTGGGGTTATTTTGGTTACAACTAAGAAGGGTAAATCTGGAAAAATTTCTGTTAACTATAATGGATTTTCTGGAATTTCATCACCTGAAAAGACGCTACATTTGCTAAACGCAACGCAATATGGTGCTTTGTTAAATGAAAAATCAGTTGCTGCCGGCGGACCGCTTGTGTTCCCTAATTTAGCTGCTTTGGGTGTTGGAACAGATTGGCAAAAAGCTATTTTTAATACAAATGCTTTTCGTTATTCTCACGAATTGAGCATTAGTGGGGGAAGTGATGTCTCAAATTTTTACGCTTCTTTTGGGCTTCAAGATCAAGAGGGGATTGTTTCTACTGAAATTTCTAATTACACTAAAAAGAATTTCCGTTTAAACTCGACACATAAAATTTCTAAAGTATTTACTTTTGGACAAACTTTTGGATTTTCGAGACAAAAAACAATTGGAATCGGAAATACGAATAGTGAATTTGGTGGGCCATTGAGTTCTGCAATCAATTTGGATCCGACTACTCCGATTGTGGAAACCGATCCTGTTAAAGCAAATGGTGCTCCTTATAGTACAAATCCTGTAATCCGTGATGCAAATGGAAATCCTTATGGAATTTCAAGTTTAGTTGGCCAAGAAATGACTAATCCTTTGGCTTATGCCAAAACTAGGTTAGGAAGTTATGGTACTTCTGATGATTTAGTGGGGAATGCTTATTTAGAAGCAGCAATTACAAATCACATCAAGGTTAGATCAACCCTTGGTGGGAAATTATCGACATGGGGAGGTCAAGGTTTTACTCCAGTTTTTTACTTAAGTGCGACTTCAAATGTGCTTAAAAACAGTTATAGTAAAAATGACAATAAAAGTTTTGCATGGAATATTGAAAATATATTAACGTATGCAAATGATTTCGGGAATCATAATTTAACCGTTTTATTGGGTCAAGGATCCTATGTAGATAATATTGGAGGTGGGTCTGGTTCAACATTGTTTGGATTGCCTGTTACAAATTACCATGATGCATCATTTAACTTTGATATACCGCAATCAGATAGGAGTAGTCATACCTTCGATTTGACGGAACATAAATTGACTTCTTTGTTTGCACGTGTAAATTACGATTTTAAGGAAAAGTATTTATTTACAGGAATTATTCGTCGTGATGGTTCAAGTCGTTTTGGAGCAAATAATAAATTTGGAGTATTTCCATCATTTAATTTAGGATGGGTTGTAACCAAAGAAGATTTTTGGAAAGAAAACAAAGTGCTTAATACTTTGAAAATTAGAGGAGGATATGGAGTTGTAGGAAATGATGCAATCCCAAATTTCAGATACCTTTCTTTAGTTGAAGGTGGTTACAATTATTCTTTTGGAAATGCAGGGGCGATAACTACTGGTTATGCGAATCTTACTTTAGATAATCCCGATTTGAAATGGGAGGAAACTTCTCAGACAAATATCGGTTTTGAATCTAGATTTTTCAATGCCGTAAATCTTACGGTAGATTTATACAAAAAAACAACTAATGGAATTTTGCGCCCTATTAATATACCTGGTTATGTTGGGGTCGCTTCAAATCCCACAGGTAACGTTGCTGATATGGATAATAAAGGTATCGAGGTTGAATTAGGTTATAAAAAGACTTTTGGAGATGTAAGTTTTTCTGTTAATGGGAATGTTGCTTATTTAGAAAATAAAGTTACTTATATAGCAGCTGATTCTGATTATATTTCAGGAGATGCTTCTTTTCAATCTATGGGACAAGTGACAAGAACCCAAGTTGGACAATCGTATAATTCATTCTACGGATTTAAAACAGCAGGTATTTTTCAAAATCAGGCTGAAATTGCATCTTATACAAATGCTGCAGGTGGTCTAATTCAGCCAAATGCACATCCTGGAGATTTTCGTTGGATTGATACTGATGGTAATGGTTCAATAGGTGAGAGTGACAAAAAGTTTTTAGGAAGTAATATTCCAAAATATACATTTGGTTTAACCTTGAATTTCGATTACAAAAATTTCGATTTTATGGCATTTACTCAAGGGGCCGCTGGGAATAAAATTTTCCAAGGATTACGCAGATTAGATGTTGGTAATGCTAATTATCAAACTGTAACATTGAGCCGTTGGACTGGTGAAGGAACTTCTAATGATTATCCTAGACTTACAAATAATGATTCGAACGGAAACTTTAGCAATATGTCAGATTTCTACCTTGAAAAAGGGGATTATCTGAGATTGAAATTAGTTCAATTAGGGTATTCGTTGCCTAGTAATGCCATCAGTAAAATTGGAGCCAGCAAAGTCCGTTTGTATATAACGGCCGAGAACTTATTGACTTTAACTAAATATACAGGATATGATCCTGAAATTGGCGGAGGTGTATTCGGTATAGATAAAGGGATTTATCCACAAGCAAGAACGTTTATGTTTGGAGCCAATGTACAATTTTAATAAAATTAAGAATTATGAAAACGATAAAATTTAAATACTTTCTTATTGCAATAGCAATGGTTTCTTTTGGATCCTGTTCGGAAGATTTTGTGAATATAACACCAAAAGGGGCTTTTCTTTCGGATAATTATTATGCCAATGAAGAGCAAGCTACAGCTGCTTTAGTTGGAGTTTACGATGCTATCAGAAAAAATTCAGGTGGTTTTGAAAATATGATTTCTATGATGAATGCAGGTTCAGATGACTTCTATGCAGGTGGTGGTGGAGCAAGTGACGGGGCAGGAATTCAAGGATTTTCTACGCACACACTTAACGCTACAACTGTTCCGGGAAGTTTTTGGAACGATCATTACCAAGGAATTTTCAGAGCGAATACTTTGCTTGTAAAATTACCAGAGGTTGCTATGGCTGATAATTTAAAAGTAAGATTTGCAGCAGAGTCAAAAGCATTGCGTGCTATCTATTATTTTAATTTGGTACGAATGTTTAAAAACGTTCCATTATTATTGAATCCTTTAACAGCGACTAATATGTATGATGTGGAGCAAGCAACTCCTGAAGCAGTTTATACTCAAATCGAAAAAGATTTATCAGATGCAATAAGTAGTTTACCAACAACGGTTCCAGCAGCTACAGAGTCTGGACGTCTTACAAAAGGTGCTGCTCAAGCCATGCTTGGGAAAGTATATTTGTACGAAGGCAAAAAAACAGAAGCAGCTGCCGTTCTAGCTCAAGTAAATGGAACTCCAGGCGCAACAAATCAATATGGCAATAAATTGTTGTCTAACTTTAATGATTTATGGGTAGTTGCCAATAAATTTAATACGGAATCAATTATAGAAGTATCGCATACAAGTGCTGGTAATTCTGATTGGGGATTCTGGGGAAGTGGTAGAGACGAAGGAAATTCATTAAATGTTATGATAGGTCCTAGAAGTTACTCTATACCTTCTGGTTCCACAGCTCCAGATTTACCATCCGGATGGAGTTTTAACGTTATTACACAAGATTTATATGATGCCATTAAATTGGATCCAAGATTTGGCGCTACAGTATTTGATCTTAAAGCTTTGAAAGCGGCAGGTAAGGCAGATTACATTGGTGGATATCAAGATACAGGATATTTCTTGAATAAATTTCTTCCTAGAAAAGCGGATGTTCGCACAGGCGGTGGAGCAGCCGAGTTGAATTACAGACAGAATACGTACGTGATTAGACTTGCAGATACTTATTTAATGGAAGCTGAGGCATTAGGTTCAGGAGCAAGAGCACAAGCATTACTTGATGCAGTTAGAACAAGAGTTGGTTTACCTTCTGTTCCGGTTACACTTGCAGCCATTAAAAACGAAAGAAGAATGGAACTTGCAGGCGAAGGACATAGATTCTTTGATTTAGTGAGATGGGGAGATGCTGCTACTAAATTAGCAAACAGAGGCTTCGTAGCAGGTAAAGATGAAATTTTTCCTATACCAACGAGAGAACTTCAAGGAACTAAATTGAAACAAAACTCAGGGTATAATTAATAAAAGATAAAATTATGAAAAAGATAAAATTTATTTTCAGCTTTGTATTACTACTGGCTGTTACTATAAGTTGTACTGTTGAGGGAATCAATAATGACACTGCTCTTTTAGGGACAGATTCATCAGCGAATGTCAATAAAATATTTGATATCAGTACGGATAACTCAGGGAAAGTAAAGATAACTCCAACAGCTGATGGCGCTACTTCGTTTCAAGTAGTTTATGGACAAGGTACTGGGTCGCCAGCTACAGTTGCTCCAGGAGCAAGTACAACTCACGTTTATCCAGAAGGAAAATATACGGTAAAAATTATCGCTACTTCTATTTCGGGTGCTAAAACAGAACAGACATTTCCATTAGATGTTGTTTATAGAGCTCCCGAAAGCTTAATCATTTCTACCTCTGGTGAGATGAAAGTAAAAGCTACGGCTTTATATGCCAAATCATTTTTAGTTTACTATGGAGATGTAGCGAATGAAGTTGGGAAAGCTATGGCAATAGACCAAGAATTACCAGCTCATACTTACCCGGCAACAGGCGGTCCTTTTGTCTTGAAAGTAGTAGCTCAAAGTGGTGGTGTTGCGACCAGTCAAGCAACTAAAACATTATTTGGATTTCCTATTGATTTTGAAACGGCAGCAGTAAATTACTTTTTTGGAACTTTTGGGGATGTGACTTTTTCTAAAGTAGCAAATCCAAACGCGACAGGTTTAAACACGAGTGCAACAGTAGGTAAATATACGAAACCAACTGGAGCAGCTTCATGGAGTGGTACTTATAGCCCATTAGATGTTCCTGTTAATTTTGCTTATGGCAGTAAAGTCAAAGTTTTTGCTTACAATCCAGATCCTGCAAATATTGGTAAGAAACTAAATGTTGAATTAGAATGGGCTGTTGGAGGAACTCCTGCAAATGGAGTTGCCGTACTAAAAGCACCATTTACTACATCTGGCGCTTGGGAAGAAATTGTATTTGATTACGGTGCTATTTCAGGAATACCTGTAGGAGCCAAATTTACGCAACTTGTTTTGCGCTACAATGATTCGGATTCTGGAATTGGAGAAGTTATTTATGTTGACAACATTAGATTAACAAATTAAAATAAAACTATGAAAACAAATATAAAATTCATTTTTGGAATTTTCTTTGCGTTACTTCTAACAGTTAGTAGTTGTACGCAGGAAAACTATTCGTTAGGAGATTTGAGTGCTCCGTCAAACATTATTGTCAATACACAGGTTGTAGGGCAAGATGCAACACATCCAAATGGTGATGGTTCAGGTAAAGTAAAAATTTCTATAACTGGTGACAATGCTCTTTCTTATAAAATAGATTATGATGCCAGTACACCGGTTGATTTAGTTTATTTACCAAATGGTACTGTTACTAATAAATACACAACTCTTGGTGTAAAAACCTATCGTATTACTGTCGTTGCTTATGGTAAAGGGGGATCTTCAACTAATGTTACTAAAGATGTTACAGTAAGAAGTGATTTTACCGTAAATCCTGCAATTGTTACTGCTCTAACAAATGACGCATCAAAAACTTGGGTTGTTGATAAAAGTGTACCAGGTCATCTAGGTGTAGGTCCTTGGAATGTATCTTCTATTAGACCGGAATGGTGGGCTTCAGGAATTAATGAAAAGGTAGCTTCTGCAAATTGTTTTTATACTGCCTCTTTTACTTTTGCTAAAGTTGCCGGTACAGGAACTTATTCTTTACAAGTTGCTACTCCAGATGGGGCATTTACAAAAACAGGTTCATTGACAACTCTTCCCGGTATCCCCGCAACAGGAGATGAAGGATGTTACAATTATGGAGGAGGAACTTCAGCTTTTTCTTTTATTCCTTCTTCAAGTGGAGCACCGGCATTGCCTTCAATGGCCGATAATTCACCATCAACTCAAACAAGTATTCTATTATCTGGAGTTACTACTTTTATTGGATATGGTGCTGTTCAGAAAGAATATGAGATTTTGGTTATAACATCAACTTATATGTATGTTAGAGTACAAGGAACCGAAACTGGAAATGCCTGGTATTTAAAATTAAAACCGGCACTCTAAGAAATTGAAATGAAATATAAGCTCAGAACTACATTTGAGAGTTCTGAGCTTTATTTAAATATTGATCAAAAAAAATAAATGATGAAAAATAATGTATCGCTTCAATTTTTTAAAAACAATGAATTCTCGAAGGCTTTGTTTTTTATCACTTTAGCTAATTTTTTAATGTTGTTTTCTTGCAGTGGGAATAACAATGAAGGAGACGAAGCAATAATAACACCTTCAAATCTTGCAATTTCTGCAACAATAGTTGGAGCAAATGCACAAAATCCAAACGGGAATGGTAGCGGAACCGTAAATTTTAGCTTAAGCGCAACTAATGCAACTTCTTATAAAATTTTACTTGGAAATGGAGAAACTAAAGAGCTGACAAGTGGTGATTTTACTTATACTTATACAACATCAGGAACAAAGACTTATGTTATATATGTATCTGCATATAATTCGGGGCATTTTGTTTCTACAACACTTTCAGTAACAGTTTTCGTAGGATCGTCTTTAGTTTGGTCAGATGAGTTTAATATTGACGGAGCGCCTGACGCCTCCAAATGGAATTTTCAAATATGGGATCCAGGTTATGTGAACGACGAACTTCAGTCGTATACCAATCGTTCAGAAAACACAATTGTTGAAGGGGGAGTTTTAAAAATAAAAGCCATTAGAGAAAAATATGGAAAGGGCGACTTCACTTCTGGAAGAATTGAATCCAATGGAAAATTTGATTTCACTTATGGAAAAATAATAATTAGGGCAAAAGTGCCTACTGGAGTAGGAACATGGCCAGCAGTCTGGATGCTGGGTAGTAATATTGGGAGTGTAGGATGGCCAAAATGTGGCGAGATAGATATTCTAGAGTCTGTTGGGAAAAATTTAAACCAGAATCATTCTTCTTTACATTCAGAAGGACGTTCTGGCGCTACTCCTGATACTGGTATTATAAAAGTACCAAATAGCAATACAGAATTTCATATCTATACAGCAGATTGGACAGCTACTTCTATAAAGTTTTACGTTGATGATATTTTGTATTATACTTTTGTAAATTCAGATAAATTTCCATTCAACAAGAACTTTTACTTGATTATAAATTTAGCAATGGGAGGCGTTTGGGGAGGTCCTGTAGATCCTAATTTCACATCATCAACTTTTGAGATTGATTATGTGAGGGTTTACAATTAATAAGTTTGTTTGGTTAGTCAGTTCTTCATTGTGAGCTTCTATTTGTAAGTTGGATAGAAGCTCTAGTGGGGAATAATAATTTAAAATAAAAAAATGAATCAGTCAAAAAAAATAATTTATTCCGTGCTTTTTCTTTTAATGAGCGTTTATTTTAATGCTCAAACATTAAAAGTGATGACATACAACATTCGTCTTGATATTGTGAGTGATGGGGAGAATGATTGGAATCATCGTAAAGATTATTTTACATCGCAAATTCAATTTTACGAACCGGATATTTTTGGAGTTCAAGAAGCAAGACCCAATCAGGTTATTGATATTGCATCATCGTTATTGCAATATAATAATGTTGGTATGGGAAGAGAAGGAATAGGGAAAGGTGAATCTTCTAATATTTTCTATAATAAGGAAAAATTTAGAGTTAAAGAAACTAGTACTTTCTGGCTATCTGAAACGCCAAATGAAATTTCCAAAGGCTGGGATGCTGCTTTTAACAGAGTTTGTACCTACGCACTTTTCAAAGATTTAAAAACAAAACAACTATTTTGGGTTTTTAATACCCATTTGGACCACATTGGCGAAGACGCAAGAACCAAAGGAATACAGCTTATTCTTTCGAAAATAAAGGAATTGAATACTAAAAAATATCCTGTAATTTTCATGGGAGATTTCAATTCAGAACCCAATGAAAATAGAATAGTTATACTCAAAAAAGTGATGGACGATTCTAGAGAGATTTCACAAGAGAAGCCTTTTGGTCCCTCAGGAACATTTAATAATTTCATTCACAATCAACCGGTGACCAAATTGATAGACTATATTTTTATTTCTAAAAACAGTATTTTAAAAGTAAAAAAATATGCGATTTTGAGCGATTCAAAAGATTTAAGATATCCATCAGATCATTTGCCAGTTTATGTCGAAATAAACTTTAAATAAAATATGAACACTATAAAAAATACCATGAAAATTTTCATTTTAATAACCTTTTCATTCCTGCTGTCAAAATGTTCTCCGGGTAGTGACACTGTTAATCCGGCTCCAACGCCAACTCCTCCGGTGGCTGTAAATGAAGTTGACTTTTGGTTGACCAAAGGCAATCAGACCGTAAGTCTTCAAAAGCAAACATCAATTTTAGCATTTGGGACATCCTATAATAATTATGCCTCTGTTGAGGTTGATGATTCACAAATTTTTCAAACTGTTGATGGATTCGGTTATACTTTAACGGGTGGAAGTGCCCAAGTTATTAATCTATTAAACCCGCAAAAAAGGCAAGAATTATTGCGGGAATTGTTTGGTGCCAATGATAATTCAATTGCTGTAAGTTATTTAAGAATCAGTATTGGTGCCTCAGATATGAATGCTACGCCATTTACTTATGATGATTTGCCAAGCGGACAAACAGATGTAAATCTGGACAACTTTAGTTTGGCTCCAGATAAAACGGATTTGATTCCAATGTTAAAAGAAATTGTAGCAATCAATCCTAAGATTAAAATTATGGCTACGCCATGGTCACCGCCAGTATGGATGAAAGATAATGCTAATTTTGTTGGAGGAAGTTTAAAACCGCAGTATTACGGAGTTTACGCACAGTATTTTGTGAAATACATCCAAAAAATGAAAGCCGAAGGAATTACCATTGATGCCATTACACCTCAAAATGAACCGTTGCATCCCGGAAATAATCCTAGTATGCTGATGCTCGCTTTACAACAGGCTGATTTTATCAAAAATCATTTGGGTCCTGCTTTTCAAACTGCAAATTTGACGACTAAAATTGTAGTATATGACCATAATTGCAACAAACCGGAATATCCAATAGCAGTGTTAAGCGATGCTTCGGCCTATCCTTTTATTGATGGCTCAGCTTTTCATTTGTATGAAGGAGATATAAGTGCTTTGTCAACAGTTCACAATGCTTTCCCTAATAAAAATTTATATTTTACGGAACAATATACTTCCTCTACCGGAAGTTTTGAAGGGGATTTGAAATGGCATGTAAAAAATGTAATAATTGGCTCTTTGCGAAATTGGAGTAAAACCGCATTAGAATGGAACTTGGCTAATAATGCCTCTTTTGGACCGAATACTCCGGGCGGTTGTACTACTTGTAAAGGAGCTTTAACTATAAATAGTAGTGATAATTTTACCAGAAATGTGGCATATTACATTATTGCACATGCCTCTAAATTTGTGCCTGCCGGTTCCGTTAGAATTGCAAGTAATATAAGCGGTAACTTAAATAATGTAGCTTTTAGAACGCCAAGTGGTAAAAAAGTTTTAATTGTTGAAAATGATGGAAGTACAGCCGAAATTTTCAACATTAAATTCAATGGAAATTGGGTTACAACTTCTTTAGAATCAGGTTCAGTAGGAACATATATTTGGTAGAAGTTCTTATATTTGGGAAACAACAATAACATTAACATAATATTTTTAGGTATGAAAAAAATAATCACGACAGCGCTTTTGGCTGTGTCTTTTTTTGCAATTTCGCAACAGAAAAGTAAAATAAAACCAGTCTCTTTTTCTGTAAAGGGGAAGACAGTTGCTGTTTACACCTCTGCTGACGGTACAAATTTAAGATTAACAAAAACAGATAATCTACAATTCACGGATCTAAAACAACCGTTAGAAACTCAACTTTGTGTTTTTGTGAATCCAAGTAAAACCTTTCAAACATTTTTGGGTATTGGTGGAGCAATAACGGATGCAAGCGCTGAGGTTTTTGCTAAATTGAATAAAGAAAATCAGAAAGAATTCTTAGAAGCTTATTACGATAAAGAAAAAGGAATTGGGTATTCCATAATAAGAACCAATATTCATAGTTGTGATTTTAGTTCAGGAAGTTATACTTATGTCGAAGAAGGTGACAAAGCGTTAAAGAGTTTCAACATCGAGCATGATAAAGAATTCAGAATTCCATTAATCAAAAAAGCAATTGCAGCTGCAGGAGGAAAGGCTACATTATATGTAACTCCATGGAGTCCACCCGCTTTTATGAAGGATACTAAAAACATGTTGAAAGGTGGTAAACTGTTACCTGAATTTTATCAGTCTTGGGCTAATTATTACGTAAAATTTATTAATAGCTACCAAAAAGAAGGAATTCCAGTTTGGGGATTAACAATCCAAAATGAGCCAATGGCTACACAATCATGGGAATCTTGTATTTATACTGCCGAAGAAGAACGTGATTTCCTGAAAAATTATTTGGGACCAACATTGAAAAAAGCGGGGCTTGGAGATAAAAAAATTACGGTTTGGGATCACAACAGAGATTTATTAGCACAAAGAGCAAGTACAATTCTAGATGATCCAGAAGCCAATAAGTATGTTTGGGGAATTGGTTTTCATTGGTATGAAAGTTGGAGTGGAGGAGAATCCATGTTTGAAAATGTTGGAAAAGTGCACGAAATGTATCCTGACAAAAACTTAATGTTCACAGAAGGCTGCGTGGAGAAATTTGATTATAAAAAATTACAACTTTGGGCAAATGGGGAACGATATGGAGAATCCATGATTCATGACTTTAATAACGGAACTGTAGGTTGGACAGATTGGAATATTCTTTTGGATGAAAATGGAGGGCCAAATCATGTAGGTAATTTTTGCTTTTCGCCGATACATGGCAATACAAAAACAGGGGAATTAATTTATACGCCTTCCTATTATTTTATTGGTCATTTTTCTAAATTTATTGGCAAAAGTGCAAAAAGAATAAGTAGTGTTTCCAGTCAAAGCTATTTAATGACTACATCATTTTTAAATCAAGATGGTAAAGCCGTAACGGTTGTTATGAATAAAACCGATAAGAAGTTGAAGTATAATTTATGCATTGGAACAAAAGCAACGGAAATTAATATTCTGCCTCATGCTATTCAAACATTAGTTTATTAAATCTCAAAAACGGTTTGTTTTAAAACCTTCTTTATGAAAAAAATAGTTTTAATAGTCTTTGGTTTCCTATCAGTTTCCTCCTTCGGACAAGGGTTTTTACATAGAAATGGGCAAAATATTGTCGATGGAAATGGACAAAATGTTGTGTTGCGAGGTTTAGGATTAGGCGGTTGGATGGTTCAGGAAGGATACATGCTTCAAACCGGTTCGTTTGCAGGTTCGCAACATGCAATAAAGCAGAAAATTACCGATTTAATTGGCACAAAAAACATGGAGAAGTTTTATGACTCCTATAAAGCAAACGGAATTACAAAAAGAGATATAGATTCATTGGCGGCTTGGGGTTTCAATTCCATTCGATTGCCAATGCATTATAACTTATACACATTGCCTATTGAAAAAGAAGCGGTTTCGGGTCAGAATACTTGGTTGAAAGAGGGTTTTAAAATGACCGATGATTTATTGAAATGGTGTGCTACCAATAAAATATATTTGATTTTAGATTTGCATGCAACTCCAGGAGGTCAGGGAAAAGATGCAAATATCTCCGATTATGATGAATCAAAACCATCACTTTGGGAAAGTACTGCAAATCAGGATAAAATGGTGGCGCTTTGGAAAAAGTTAGCGGTGCGTTACAAAGATAATCCTTGGATTGGAGCCTATGATATTATCAATGAACCCAATTGGAATTTCACGGGAACGAATCAAAATGGTTGTGATGAAAAGTCGAATGCGCCTTTGAGAGCGTTGCAACTCAGAATCACAAAAACCATAAGAGAAGTGGATACCAATCATTTAATTTTCATAGAAGGTAATTGCTGGGGAAATAATTACAATGGGATGTTCCCGCTGTGGGACGATAATATGGCGTTGAGTTTTCACAAATACTGGAACGATAATGATACGGCTTCCATACAGAATATGTTGAATTTTAGAACGCAATACAATGTGCCAATTTGGTTGGGTGAAAGTGGTGAGAATTCTAATGTTTGGTTTAAGGAAGCTATTTCTTTGGTTGAATCCAATAATATAGGTTGGGCTTTTTGGCCAATGAAAAAAATTGAAAATTTAGCTGGAGTTACTTCGGTTACAAAAACACCAGAATACGAGCAATTATTGCAATATTGGACAACCGGAGGAAAAAAGCCAACAGTAGCTTTTGCAAAAAAAGCATTAATGCAAATTGCTGAAAACTACAAAATGAAAAAACTGACTATCAGATACGATGTAACCGATGCGATGTTCAGACAAGTACAAACAACTGATACTAAAAAATACAAAAATCATCCATTGCCAGGGAAAATATTCGCGACTGAATATGATTTAGGACAAAACGGATTTGCTTATTTTGATAAAGATATCGCCAATTATGACGGAACTAAATTTACCAAATGGAATAAAGGTGGCGCCATGAGAAATGATGGTGTTGACATTCAATCTTGTACGGATAAAAGTACGAATGGTTTTCATGTTGCGTTTATTGAAGACGGAGAATGGTTGCAATACACCGTTGAGGTAAAAGCCAAAACTACTTTTGATGTTGCTATTCGGTATTCAAGCGAGGTCGCAGGAGGGAAGCTTTTTCTTAAAGATGAAAACGGGCAACTTTCTGAAACTATTACTATTCCATCTTCTGGAGGGATTGATAAGTGGCAAACGGTGACTTTGAAAAATGTGGTTTTAAAACAAGGAACGAATAAAATCAGAGTCTATTTCGAAAAAGGAAATTTCAATTTAAACTTTTTAGAATTTAAAAAACCAAGTGAGTAAAAAATAAAATGCCATTTCCTACTCTTTGGATTATGGAATAAATGAATTTGATTATAAAAATAACACTGCACTTAGAAATGAAAAAAATAGTAACTACAACACTTTTATTGACCTGCTTTATTGCGTTTTCTCAACAAAAAACGATTGACCAAAAAGTGGATGCTTTGCTAAAGCGAATGACTCTTGAAGAAAAAATAGGGCAACTTAATCAATATACCGGTGACAATGCTGCTACTGGACCCATTACCATAAATCCAAATAAACAATCTGAGATTAAAACAGGTTTAAATGGTTCTATGTTGAATGTTTTGGGAACGCAACACACGAGACAATACCAAGAATTAGCGATGCAATCGAGATTGAAAATCCCGTTGTTATTTGGCCAAGATGTTATTCATGGATATAAAACTACTTTTCCGATTCCTTTGGCGGAAGCCGCAAGTTGGGATTTAGATGCGATGGAACTTTCTGCAAGAATTGCTGCAACCGAAGCGGCTGCAAGCGGAATCCATTGGACATTTGCGCCCATGGTGGATATTGCGCGTGATCCTCGTTGGGGGCGTGTAATGGAAGGTGCCGGAGAAGATACCTATTTGGGTTCGAGAATTGCTTATGCGAGAGTGAAAGGTTTTCAAGGAAAATTAGGTGATGTTAATTCTGTAATGGCTTGCGTGAAACATTTTGCTGCTTATGGCGCTGCAATTGGCGGAAGAGATTATAACTCGGTTGATATGAGTGAAAGAATGCTTTGGGAAACGTATTTGCCGCCTTTCAAAGCCGCTTTGGATGCAGGTGCCGCAACCTTTATGAATTCGTTCAATGACCTTAACGGAATTCCGGCAACAGGGAATAAATATTTGCAAAGAGACATCTTGAAAGGAAAATGGAATTTTAAAGGTTTCGTCGTTTCGGATTGGGGTTCAATAGGCGAAATGATCAACCACGGATATGTAAAAGACAGTAAAGAAGCGGCATTAGCTGCTATAACTGCGGGAAGTGATATGGACATGGAAAGCAATGCGTACCGATATAATTTGGCACAATTAGTAAAAGAGAAAAAAGTGCCAATTGCCTTGATTGATGATGCCGTGAAAAGAATTTTACGCAAGAAATTTGAATTGGGATTATTCGAAGATCCTTATAAATATTCGAATCCGGAAAGAGAACAAGCAGCGTTAAATAATCCGGAACACAGAAAAGCAGCTAGAGAAATTGCGGCAAAAAGTATCGTATTATTGAAGAATGAGAAAAGTGTTTTGCCAATTTCAAAACAAACAAAAACAATTGCTTTTATTGGCCCTTTGGTTAAAGAACGAAAGCAAAACATGGGTTTTTGGTCTGTAGAATTACCGGAAGTGGATTATGATAAACATGTTATTTCACAATGGGAAGGTTTGCAAAATAAAGTAGGGAATACGGCCAAATTGCTTTACGCCAAAGGTTGTGAAATTGAAGGGGATAATAAAGATGGTTTTGCAGAAGCAATCGCTATTGCGAATCAAGCGGATGTTGTGATTTTAAGCATTGGTGAAAGAAGAGATATGAGCGGAGAAGCTAAAAGCCGCAGCAATCTTCGGTTATCTGGTGTTCAGGAAGAGTTGATAAAAGCGATTCAAGCAACTGGAAAACCAGTTGTGGTTTTAATCAACGCAGGAAGACCACTTATTTTTAATTGGACTGCTGACAATGTTCCTGCAATTCTGTATACTTGGTGGTTGGGAAGTGAAGCAGGAAATGCTATTGCCGATGTTTTGTTTGGCGATTACAATCCTTCGGGGAAATTACCAATGTCTTTCCCGAGAGAAGAAGGTCAGATTCCTATTTATTACAATCATTTTAACACAGGAAGACCAGCGAAAAATGAAAATGAAACAAACTACGTTTCGGCATATACAGACTTAAAAAACAGTCCGAAGTTTCCTTTTGGATATGGATTGAGTTATACGACTTTCGAATATTCGAATTTGAAATTGTCTAAAAACAAAATTAAAAGTACGGAAAAAATTACCGTATCATTAAATGTAACCAATTCAGGAAAAGTAGCTGGAGAAGAAGTTGTTCAGTTGTATTTGAGAGACAAAGTAGGTTCAGTAATCCGTCCAATTATTGAATTGAAAGATTTTCAAAAAATAAAACTGAATGCTGGGCAAACGAAAACGATAAAATTTAGTATTGACAAAGAAAAAATATCTTTTTATAATGCTAATTTGCAGTGGGTTGCTGAGCCTGGAGATTTTGATGTGATGATTGGTTCGTCTTCTGCGGATATTCGCTTGAAAGATAGTTTTGAATTATTGAATTAAGAAAAGCAATATAGTATCCAATTTGTATTGTTGAAAAATAAAATAAGATTAATAAGAAATCCATTAGAAATAATGGATTTTTTTGTGATTCATTCGCGACTTTTTGAGAAGTGTTTTTATAGCTGTTTTAGTATTTTAAAGGAGTTGTTAGTCATAAATAATTTATAATTATGATCTTATCCCATCCCTATCGTCATTAAAATGCACTAACTTAACCAAAGTTAAAAATTTTAAATACTATGACGAATCTAAAACTTAGGGCTTTTATACCTCTTTTTTATCTTGTTTGGTCCGATGACCTATTGACACAAAAAGAGTTTTTGACTTTACAAGAGTTTATTGGTTCACAGAACTGGCTTTCCGAAAAGGAGAAAGAATTGCTTTTTTCGAAAGTGAATGTTTTAAATCCGCCGTCACGGGAACAGCTTATTGATTGGAAATCTAAAATAGAAAAAATTATTCAAGATAAACCTTCGGTTAGGCGCATTTTTGATATTTCTATAATACTTTCAGAAAACGACAAAACTATTATAGAATTAGAACAGGCATTTACAAAACTTGAAAATGACCTCGGAATTTTAGGTGGAGAAGTTTTTGGGGATTTTAAAACTACTGCAAATACCTTAACTTCAAATTGTCAAACGGTCAAACGGTTCGACACAGAAAAACTGACACAGATTCTGGACGGTAAAGAGGCCGAGATTATCAAGAAAGTGAAATCAATCATCAGCCGTCTGGATTTTGCCTACGAAACTTCGACTGATACTGATGTCTATCGTGAAAAAGTATACGATTGGTGTAAAATTCTCGCTGAAGAAAACTTAGGGAATATGGCCTATCCAAAGCAATATGGCGGAGGGGGAAATCTGGCTGATTATTTTGCCATCATGGAAACATTAAGTTATCATGATTTGAGTTTGGTGATTAAATTTGGAGTTCAATTTGGGCTTTGGGGTATGAGCATACAAGCGCTGGGTACACAAAAACATTATATAAAATACTTAAAAGATATTGGTTCACTAAAATTACCCGGTTGTTTTGCAATGACAGAAACCAATCATGGTTCGAATGTCAAAGGACTTGAAACAACGGCGACCTATAATCACGGTGACCAAACATTTACTATTCACACACCGAATGAAAATGCGCAGAAAGAATACATTGGGAACGCGGCAAAACACGGCCAAATGGCTACAGTTTTTGCGAAATTAATCATTGGCGGTAATGATTATGGTATTAATGCGTTTATCGTTGCGTTGCGTGATACTAGCGGTAAGATACTAAAAGGGATTGCTATTGGTGATTGCGGACTTAAAATGGGGCTTAATGGTGTTGATAACGGGACGATCCGTTTTGAAAATGTTGTCATTCCGAAAGAAAATATGCTAGATCGGTTTGCTTCAATAAATGAAAAAGGAGAATTTGAAAGTCCGATTCCAAGTGACAATCGACGGTTTTTTACCATGCTCGGGACTTTGGTAGGAGGCAGAATTGGAATTCCAAGATCTGCATTGGCTGCAGCCAAATCAGGATTGACAATAGCGATTAGGTACAGCAACCAGCGCAGGCAATTTGGACCTGAAGGCAGCTCGGAAGTTCCAATTTTAAATTACCGAATGCACCAACGCCGACTAATTCCATTGTTGGCAAAGACCTATGCGATTCATTTTGCTTTGCAATATCTGACTAACCGTTTCATTAATAAAAATGAATCTGAAATGCAGGAAATCGAGGCTCTTGCCGCTGGAATGAAAGCCTATTCAACATGGAGTACCAGAGATACATTGCAGGAATGTCGCGAAGCTTGTGGCGGCAAAGGATATTTGTCCGAAAATCGTATAGATGCCTTAAAAAATGATACGGAGATTTATACCACTTTTGAAGGCGATAATACCGTATTGATGCAATTGGTAGCCAAGAATCGTCTGTCAGAGTTCCGTAAATCATTTGGTGAAATGGATGCAATGGGAATAATCAATTACGTTTATGAGAATGCTAAGACCGCAATTTCTGAAAGAAACCCGATTATAACCCGAAAAACGGATGATGATCATTTGCTCGACGACCAGTTTCATTTGCATACCTTTCTGTATAGGGAAAAAACGACATTGGCATCAGCGGCAAAGCGACTTAAAAAACTCATTGATGGTGGGCTTGAATCTTATGATGCCTTCAATGTAGTACAGCACCAAATGATTGATGTTTCTCAAGCTTATCTCGAAAGAATAATCCTCGAGCAATTTCAGGCAGCCATACAATCCATTAAGGATGAAAAGTGCAGAGAAATAGTATTGAAACTGTGCCAATTGTATGCGCTTTCGCAAATTGAAAGGAATAAAGGCTGGTATCTTGAAGATGGTTATATGGAAGGGGTAAAGACGAAAGCAATCCGTAAGATGGTGAATCAACTTAGCTGGGAAATCAGACCGGATGCGGTTTCTTTGGTTGAAGCGTTTGACATTCCCAAAAGTTGTCTTGCGGCACCTATTGCGTTGTACTAATCTATAATTTTTTTGGGATATTAATTGGACCCTTTTTAAAGTTGTTATTTGAGGTTTGTGCGGGATGTTTTAAGCGAAATAAGACATAAAAAAAACTCCTTAATTTCTTAAGGAGTTTTTTGTGGGCTGTCAGGGACTGCAATCGAACACTTGGTGCCTATATTGACATTTTTTGACAACTTAAAGTAACATTTTCAAGTTCGTTCTTTAGTACGACATAGAGAGTGAAAATAGATAATTTTTCAGGATTGATAGAAAAAAAATTAGTTTTTACAGTTTTATAATGAGCTTTATCTTGCTTTACTATAACTGTGATCTTCTACGTTTTAAAGTTTAATATTTATAAATAATTATATTTCAATAAATTTATCTTCAAGTCAATGTACTCCAATTGAAGATTATTTTTCAAAACATCATATTCCGCCGAAAGCGATTGATTTTTCACTGAGGAATATACAATAGCTTCCACTTTACCACTTGTAAATTTAGCTTGTGTAGTGGCTAAGGAAGATTTGGCAAACTTTTGCTTCTCCATCAATTTATGCTGAAGTTGCGAATAATTCCTTTTGTTTTGTTCTTCCAATACAACTTGTTTGTCCAATAGTTGTTTTTCCTGCTCTATGACTAGTTTTGCCTTATCACCTACTATTTTTGATGCACTGATTTTTTTATTGTTTCTAAAGCCATTAAAAATTGGAACGCTCAACTGCATACCAACTTGTTGACTTTTATTATCTTCTAATTGATTGAAAAAAGAATCTGTGTTTGCATTTTCTTGTTTAATATTTTTATAATAAAAAGTGGAATACCCATAATAGGCTGACAATATTGGATAATTACTCGTCCTTTCTAAACGGATCAACTTCAAACTGTTTTGATAATTGAGCTCGGCAAGTTTAATTTTAGGATTATACAACTCATTATCAGAATCTTTAGTTCGTTCCTTTAAATATGGTTCTAATACAACATCATTGGTCGCTACATCCGTAACATTCATCAACTGGAATAATTCTGTTTTTTTTATGGCACACAATTGTTCAGTTTCAAGATTTCGATTTTCTTCTTCCGAAAAGCTCAATTGCATATCGTACAAATCACTTTGAGGTTTACTCCCAATGGTCACTTCTTTAGCTACTCTGTCCAGATTGAATGAAGCTTGCCTAAGCTGCTCTTTTTGGATTTTCGATAACTCCTGAGTATAAAGTGCCTGATAATAGCTTTCCAAAAGCTGCAATTTATATTCGTTTTCTAAGACTTCTTTTTCGGCTTGGGCTTGCTCAATATTGATTTTATCTTTTTGAGCATTCGCAAAAGCACTAAAATCTATCAGATTAGTTCTGGCATTAAGGTAGAAATTATTATTTTGAATGTTAGAGCTTACTCTTCCGTTAGTCGACGGATCAATCGTAGATCCAAAATTATATCCTTGTTCTGCATACAAGTTAATAGTTGGTAACATTCTATTTAAAACTGAATTCTGTGACTTTTGAGTTCTTTTTATTTCGAGTTGTCCGATTTTTATTTCGATATTATTCTTCAAAGCCGTTTCCATACAACGTGTGAGCGACCAAGAAGTATCCTGAGCACTTGCCAATGCACAAAAGGCTAAAAAGACAACCGTAAAAACAATTTTTTTATTCATATTTTAAATATTTCAAAACATCTGTTTTTGTTGCTTGATAGGCTCTTGACAAAACAATGATTAACGTTAAAACCAATAATATTATAAAGCCAAAAAGGAATGGAAACAAGGTCATTTCAATTCTAAAAGCAAAATTCTCAAGCCACATATTCAATAAATAATAGGTGGGAAACAAAGCAATTAAAAACCCAATGACACAATATAAAACATACTGTTTAGAGAGTTCTTTCAATAATAAATTGGTTTCTGCTCCAAGCGTTTTTCTGATTGCAATTTCTTTCATGCGTCTTTGAATTGAATACGAAGCCAAGGCGAATAACCCGAAAAGCGCAATACCAATTACAACAATATTTAACAATGAAAAAAGATTCTTTTGCTTCACATACGATTCATAGGTTCTAGCGTATAGTTTATCTACAAAATCGTATTTAAACGGATATTCGGTATCGACTTTGCTCCATAATTTTTCAATATCGGCAATCGTATTTTCAATATTATCTGCTTTTAGTTTTATATAAACTTTATCTATGTTTTGAGCAATACCAATTGTTTTAAGATGATAGAAATACATCCCGGACACCGCAACTTCAGGACTTAATAAATTAAAATCTTTTACAACTCCTATGATTTTTAATTTTCGTTCTTTGATAATTAGTTCTTTTCCTATAGGCTCTTTCATGTTCATCAACTTTTGTGCTGTTTCATTAATCACCACAGAAGTAATAGTATCCGAAGCATGTTTCTGATCTAGAGACCTTCCTTTAACTACTTCTATTTTCATCATTTCGAACATACCAAAATCAACTGCAATTGTTCGTGCTTTAAAAAGTTCATCATTGTACAATACACCTCCTAATGAATCATCTGAACCATCAAATGAAATCAATCCTGTAGAAGCTTGTTCTACACCTTTTATTTTAGCCAGTTCTTGTTTTATTGTACTGTATTTGTTGTAGATATTTTGCCCTACGTTTTCCACTTCATAATCCGAATCAGGAAAATTCAAATTAATTTCAATCACTTGATCTCCTTTAAAACCTAAATCTTTATTGGTTAGATAATCGATTTGCTGATACACAATGTAAGAACCAACAATAAAGAAAGTAGCCACTGTAAACTGGAAAATCAACATTCCGTTACGCAACCAGATTCCGTTTTTATTTCTTCCAAAATTACCTTTCAGAACTTTTAAAGTTTCGAAATTAGCAACATAAACGGCTGGAAGTATTCCTGCTACCAAAACTGTAATACTAAAAATCAGAATTAATTGCAGATAAAACTGACTGCCTATTATTCGTAAACTCTTATTTAAAAAATCATTGTAATACGGCAAAGTCAACTCAACAATAACTAATGCTAGTAAAATCGAAAACAAACTTATTAGAGCAGTTTCAAAAATAAATTGAATAACAATAGTACCTTTTGAAGCCCCCACAACTTTACGAACACCAACTTCTTTAGCACGTTTAACCGCATTCGCTGTAGCCAAATTGATATAATTTACAATCGAAAGAATGAGAATTAAAACAGATAACCCAACCATAATCAACAAAAACTGATAATTTCCTCTCCCTTCTGGATATCCATCTGTAATAGAATGTAATCTCGCTTTTGAAAGTGGCTCTATAACTACATTAAAATGACCTATTTTCTTAGCCATTTCTTCTAAAGTAAAACCTTCTTCCTGCGCAATTCTCCGAACAAAATCTTGGTTGTAAGTTTTCTCTAAACTCTTTCGAGTATTCTCAATTTTTAATGGATCTTTAATTTTAAGAAGTAACTTGAATATAAAAGGTCCTGTCGTATTTTCACTTTTGAACTGCGTCATTTTATTCATTATAACATCTGGAGCAATTGAAGAGTTCCCTGGAATATGATACACAGCGCGCACTATAAACATTTGATCCAAACATGTTATTTGTTTACCAATCGGATTTTCGTCACCAAAAACTCGTTTAGCAATCACATCTGAAATAGCAACACTTGAATCATCCTTTAATGCCGAAACAGCATCTCCCTTAATAATTTCAAATGGAAAAAGAGAAAAGAAATCAGGCTCAACATTAATAATTTTATCAACTATTTCTTTCTTGCCTTTGTAGATAATTTTATCCTTTTGATACCAGCTGTCAGCATAAACTACCTTTTCTACATTAGTATCTTTATCTAAAATAGGTTTTAGGAATAAAGCACAATCTGAAAAAACTGGCATTCCTGTTAACTGTACTAAAACCTGATATATATTGTCTTTTTCGGGATTCCAAGCATCATAACTTTGTTCTTCATTCCAATACAGTAATGCGAAAATTAATCCTGAAATTCCAATGGCCAATCCAAAAATGTTTAGAAATGAAAACAGTTTGTTTTGCTTTAAATGATAGAGGAATATTTTTATATAGTTTAATAACATTATTTGGGTTTTGGTTAGTTAAAAAAGGGTATAAATCTTTTAATTATTCGTATTTTAAATATTTTAAAACATCCATTCTGGTTACTTGAAAAGCTTTTGCCAATACAATTATTAATGTTAAGAACAGTAAAGACAGAAAAGCAATTGCAAAAGGAAAAATTTGAATTGTAATTCGGTACGCAAAATTTTCGAGCCATTTTTCTAATAATAAGTAGGCAGGAACTACGCCGATTACAAAACCTATTAAACAGAAAACAAAATATTGTTTTGATAATTCTTTGAGCAAAACATTGGTTTCGGCACCTAAGGTTTTTCGAATAGCGATTTCTCGTAATCTTCGCTCCATAGAGAAAGAAGCCAGAGCAAACAATCCAAAAATGGCAATAAGAACAACCACCACATTTAGGATTGAAAATAGATTTTTTTGTTTTACATATTCCTTAAAAGATCGTGCGTATTTTTTATCTACAAACTCATACGAGAACGGATATTCGGTATCCACTTTAGTTTTCCAAAATTGTTCAATATCGCTCATCGTTTCTTCAATATTTTCTCCTTTTACTTTTACAAAAATTGAATTTATACCTTGCAACATCAATGGCATTGTCTTTAGATGCGTAAACACCATTGATGAGTTTTTTTCTTGAGGTCCTCTTAAATTGAAGTCTTTTACAACGCTGATTATTTTGAATTTCTCACCATTACGAGAAACAATTTCTTTTCCTACTGGCTGTTTGATTCCTAATATTTTTACAGCTGTTTCATTAACCATTACATTATTGATGGTGTCTGAAGCGAATTGAGAATTGAAATACCTTCCTTCACTTAATTTGATATTCATCATTTCCATCATTCCAAAATCAACAGCCATGTTTAGCCCTTGAATGCGAGCGTTTTGAAAAGCATAATCGCTTGAAGAACGTGCACCATTTCCAAAAGAGAAATTTGCAGTAGCCACTTGATTAACGCCTTTCATTCTGCTCAATCTATCTTTTGTTGCCAAATAGTTCTTAAAAAAATCGTTCTTATAACTTGCCTCAGATTGTTTGTCAAATTTTTTCAGAAAATCAATTTCAATAACTTGATCACCCTTAAAGCCAAGGTTTTTATTGGTTAAGTAATTTACCTGTTGGTAGACAATCGTTGTGCCGATAATAAAAAAAACAGCTATAGCAAATTGAAAAACCAACATACTGTTGCGCAACCAAATTCCAGTCTTACTTCTGTTAAAATTCCCTTTTAAGACTTTTTGTGCTTCAAAACTTGAAATATATAGCGCTGGGAAAAATCCTCCTAATAAAACCACTGTTCCGAAAATAAATAACAATTGTAAATAGAATTGACTACCATAAATTTTCAAATCTTTGTCTAAAAGTTCATTATAATAAGGCAATGAAATCTCGACAATTACTAATGCGAAAAGAATAGAAAGGAGAACAATTACTAGTGTTTCCGAGATAAATTGAAATGTGATATTCCTTTTACTTGCACCCAGTACTTTGCGCACTCCTACCTCTTTCGCTCTCTTAATAGCACTGGCAGTAGCTAAATTTATATAATTAATAATGGAAAGAATCATTATTAAAATAGACAATCCTGCCATTATGATTAAATATTGATAATTTCCCACTCCTTCTGGATATCCCCAACCTCCTACTAATGAAGAATTGAGACGAGCCTCTTTAAGTGGTTCTAGATTTATAGCAACTATCCCATGTTCTTTTATTTGCTGTTGTAAACTAATATTGGCTTCTTTAGCTTCGGGTTTAATAACATTATCAATAAAAAGTTGCTCAATTTTTCGTTCTACTAACTCTTTTTTAGAATTATCCTTAAGTTTTATAAGCAAACAAAAATTAAAAGTCTCCCATTGGTCTAAACTCTGTGTTATAACTTTTATAAAGTTATCTGTCATCACAACATCAGGAGCAAAAGAGCTTTTCATTTCATTTTTATAAACACCACTAACGGTATAAAAGTTTTCTCCAAATTTTATTTGCTTACCTATTGGGTTTTCTTTGTTAAAAAAAGTATTATAAATTTTCTCAGAAATAGCAATAGAAGAATCATTTTTTAAAGCATTTTTAGCATTTCCGAAAATAAAAGGAAAGGGGAAATAATCGAAAAATTTGTTTTGAGTATTAAATGCCTTCGCTATTTTTTGTTTTTTTCCATTATAGCTAAACAAATCTGAATCATACCAATTATAGCTGTAATTGTAACTTGCTACATTGGGATCATTTTTCAAATATTGTCCTATGGGAGCAACTGTATAAGGCCATTTATTGTTGTTCAAAGTATTTATAACCATATAAACGTTATCCTTTTCAGGATTCCATTTATCATAACTATGTTCGTCATTCCAATATAAAATGGCGAAAATCACGCCTGCAATACCAATGCTCAAACCCAAAACGTTGAGAAAAGAAAACAATTTATTTTGCTTTAAATGATAGAGAAATATTTTTATCCAATTGAGAATCATAACTTTTTGATTGATTTAATTTTGATTGATGAAGTTTAAGAGGTTTACAAAAGTATTTTGCAAAGCAACTTAAAAATGATTGTGATAATTGATATGAGAATAATTATCATTTTTATACTTTAAAAACATCAACATTTCTTTGATTTACCTTTTCAGAAATGACAACTCCATCTTTCATAAGGATTGTCTTCTGCGAGAAGGAAGCATCATAATCTGAGTGCGTCACCATCAGGATTGTGGCACCGTTGGCATGCAAATCAGTCAATAATTCCATTACTTCATTTCCGTTCTTGCTGTCTAGATTTCCTGTTGGCTCATCGGCAAGAATAATCTTTGGGTCGTTAATCAAGGCTCTTGCTACCGCTACACGTTGTTGCTGTCCTCCGGAAAGTTGCTGTGGAAAATGTTTTAATCGGTGGGAAATTCCTAGTTTATCAGCTATTGCTTCTACTTTTTTCTTTCTGTCAGAGGATGGAACTTTATTGTAAATCAACGGCAATTCAATATTGTCATAAACTGATAATTCATCTATTAGGTTGAAATTCTGAAAAATAAAGCCAATATTTTCTTTTCTTGCTTTCGATTTTTCTTTCTCTTTCAGCCCAATCATTTCTTGATTAAGTAACTGATAACTCCCGCCCGAAGCACTGTCTAGCAACCCAACAATATTTAATAAAGTGGACTTTCCGCTTCCCGATGGTCCCATAATCGAAACAAAATCTCCTTGATTAATGGTTAATGAAACTTCACTTAATGCCATGGTTTCCACTTCTTCGGTTCTAAATACTTTTGAAAGATTTTTAATTGTGATCATACTATTCGTTTTTTGATTGATGCTATTTTTATCTAAATTAATTATTCACTACTTTTTTTATTCTAAATTCAAAACTTCGACTTCTTTGTAATCTTTATAAGAGGAAGTGATCACTTTTTCACCTGCTTTCAATCCGCCGAGTACTTCATAGTATAATGGATTTTCTCGACCCAATTTGATTGCTTTTCTCTCTGCTTTGTTACCCTTGACTACAAAAATCCATTTTCCACTAGTTTCTTCGTTAAAGCTTCCTTTGGAAAGTACTACCGTCTTGGTTTTTTCTGATAGGTTTAATTTTACGCCAAAACTCAATCCTTGTTTTAGATCTAATTTTTCAGCAGAAACAAAATCCAATTCTACTTGAAACCTTCCGTTTTTAATTTCGGGAATCACTTTAGTTATTTGAACTTCGATGGATTTATTTTCAAAATCTACTGTTCCTTTTTGTTGCTCTGCAATTTTATCCAAATAAAATTCATCGATGTCGGCCATCAATTTATAGCCTTTCCTGTCATCAATAGAACCAATACTTGTATTTTGTACATAGGTTTTCCCGAGTATAGGTTCAAAGGAAGAAAGTCTTCCAGAAATTGGTGCTGTAATAAGGAAATTCTTTTTATTCATTCTTAAAATATCCAAACTTCTGTTCATGAAACCAATGGATTGATTCAATTGTCCTATCTGGACTTGATTTGCCAATTTTTCTTTTTTGACACTTTTTTTGATGATATTCATGCGCTCTTTTTGAAAACGATAATTTTCTTGGGTCTTTTCCCATTCATTTTTAGAAAGTATTTCTTTATCAAAAAGTTTTTGGTTCAATTCGAATAAGTTTTTAGCATCAAGATAATCGTGCTCTATCCCAATCAAGTCTTTTTCTAAATTCAGTTCCTGATTTCTTAAATCGAGTTTGGCTTTGTTCAAATTATTGATTTGTTCGATAATCGCTGTTTCCTGTTGCATATACGCAAGTTCTGCATTAGGATTATACAAGCGCGCTAACGGCTGTCCTTTTACAACCATATCTCCGTTTTCAACAAATATTTCCTGAACTGCTCCACCTTCTATAATATTAACTAACATTGAATTTAAAGGAACTGCTTTTGCCTGAAAAGACATAAAATCTTCGAAAAAATTATTTTCTACGGTCTTGATCGTAATTTCAACTTTTTTTACGTTCAAACTTCTTTTTTTGGTCGCAGAAGTAAAAACAAAATACCCAAAGAGTAAGATAATTGGCAAAGCGATTAAAAGATACTTATTTTTGTTAGTTTTACCTGTGATTACGGTGTCCATTGTTTGTTATTTGTTAACCTTAAAGGGATTTTTATGCCGATATTTTAAACATTGTAATAGCCTTATTTTTAAGTTTTTATTTTTAATAAAATTCACACGGTGTCCATTATCGAACATCTTTTGTCCGAAACCGAACAGTAATGAAATCTTTTTGATTCCAAATTAAAATTCAAAATAGAGAAAAAAGATTCCATGTTCCTCTAAAAAAGCAAATATTAGCTTCACATGAAAAAGACCAACGCCTCCATATTAGTCATAGACGACCAAGAAGATATTCTTTTTGCTTCCAAAATGCTTCTTAAAAAGTACTTTGAAAATATTTATACACTCAATAATCCAAAAAATGTAGTTGAATTATTGGCAAAAAACACCATTGATGTGGTTTTACTCGATATGAATTACAGAATTGGGTTTGAGGATGGTAAAGAGGGTTTGTATTTGTTAAGAGAAATAAAAATGCTTTCGCCAAAGACTATAGTCATTTTGATGACTGCTTTTGGCAAGGTTGAAACGGCCGTGGAAGGTTTAAAAGCAGGTGCTTTTGATTATATTTTAAAACCTTGGGAAAACGAAAAATTACTTAGCGTTGTTAAGCAAGCTGTTGATAAAAGCAGGAAAGAGCAGAAGAAATCAAATGATTTCGGGATTGCAGAAGAATTTTTTGTTGGGAATTCGGATATTATAAAAAAGGCTTATTCGCTGGCAGATAAAGTCGCAAAAACCGATGCCAATGTTTTAATTCTTGGCGAGAACGGAACCGGTAAATATGTTTTATCACATCATATTTATTGCCAATCGGAGCGGAAAAATAATCCTTTTATTCATGTTGATTTAGGTTCGTTGAACTCCAATATTTTTGAAAGTGAATTATTTGGCTATGCTAAGGGCGCTTTTACAGACGCAAAAGTTGATACTCCAGGACGTTTTGAAATGGCTCAAAACGGAACTATTTTTTTGGATGAAATTGGAAATGTCCCATTGCATTTACAATCTAAACTCTTGCAGGTTATCCAAAACAAAACGGTAACCCGATTGGGAGAATCAAAAGCGAGACCGTTAAATGTCCGGATTATTACAGCTACTAACTTAAATCTGAAGCAGGCAGTTGTAGATAAAAACTTCAGGGAAGATTTGTATTATCGCATCAACACTATGGAAATCGTGTTACCTCCATTGCGAGAACGAGACGAAGATAAAATCCCTTTGGCACACTATCTCTTGCGAAAAATGATAGCTAAATACGGACGGGATGAAATCACTTTTAACGAAAAAGCATTGGAACAAATAGCAAAGCATGCTTGGAACGGAAACATTCGGGAAATGGAAAACAGAATAGAACGCGCTGTGATTCTTTGCGAGAATAATCACATTACTGTCTCCGATTTGGATTTGGGACAAATAACCACTTACGAAGAAAACCAAGACGATATTCAACTTTCAGCTGTCGAAAAAACAGCCATCGAAAAAATATTATTCAAGAACAACAACAATATCAGTAAAACCGCTGAGGAATTGGGATTGTCCAGAGGCGCATTATACCGACGTTTAGAAAAATATAAAATCAACTAATATGTTTACATCCTTAAAAATATACCAGATCCTTTTTCTTAGATTAATTTTTATTCTTTGCCTTTCCGGAATTTCCATATTTATTTTAAAAAAAGGATTCGTCTTTTCAGCACTTTTTGGGCTACTCGTACTTTTTATTCTCTTAGTCGAAATGTATTTTTATATTAAAAATACGTTTTTGCTTTACGACAGAACAATCACTTCGATTCTGCAAAATGATTTTACATCGGATTTTTCGAAACATAAATCGTATCAAAATTATTCTATTTTATTCAAGCTGTACGAAACGCTAAAAAATAAAGAAAACGAGCAGGTTTCAA
Organism: Flavobacterium zhoui; assembly: GCF_042787235.1. Classification (NCBI taxonomy): domain Bacteria; kingdom Pseudomonadati; phylum Bacteroidota; class Flavobacteriia; order Flavobacteriales; family Flavobacteriaceae; genus Flavobacterium; species Flavobacterium zhoui. Next base: position 102,258 of record NZ_JBHZPY010000011.1, on the reverse strand, counting down.
AAGATATTGTCTACCGTTCTATTTTAAATACTATCGAAACAGGAATTATCATCTTGCAAAAGGAAGGAAATGACTGGAACATTTTTTTGATGAATGATTTTTTTGCTAAACATTTTGATGTACCAAAAGTCTCCAAATGGAAGTATCTAAAAAATCATTTACCTGCGTTATGTGAAATTATCGAGAAACAGGATTTTCAGGAAATTAAAACATCATTAGAGATTCGTGTCAATCAGCAAGACACGCAAACATTTGTGATGCAGACTTCGAGTAGTGAAATTTATAAACAACATTATTTTATTGTTTTACTGGATTCAATTCAAAATGTAATTGAAAAAAAAGAGAAAGAGGCTTGGATCAATTTGATGAAAGTAATCTCGCATGAACTTTTGAATTCGATAACTCCAATTCGCTCACTGTCCCAGAATTTACAGGACATGGTTCAGCAAGAAACCATTTCGGCAGAAGATTTGGACGACATGAAAAGCAGTGTTGCTACAATGTTGAGACGAAGCGACCATTTACAACAATTTGTAGAAAGTTACCGTAAACTGGCCATGTTGCCATCTCCAAAAAAAGAAAAAACCGAATTGTTGCAGTGGATTGAAAACGGCTTCCAAATTATGGCTCCAATCTTCAAAAAAGAACAAATAGAAGTCATAAACACGATTGCTTTCGACCACAGGCTAAATGTTGACATGCAACAAATGGAACAAGTACTGATTAATCTTTTTACGAATTGCATTTATGCTTTGGCAAATGCAGAAAAAAAACAGATTATTATTTCGGCAGAAGTTAAAGAAAAGAGAATTTTTATCATGATTACCGATAACGGAAAAGGCATCGAAAAAGAAATAGAATGTAAAATATTCTTACCCTTTTTCACCACTCGCAAAGAAGGTGCCGGAATTGGCTTGACTTTATCCAAAAGTATTGTAGAAGCTCATGGCGGCTATTTGGCGCATAGAAATCATGATGGAAAAACCACTTTTGTAATTTGTCTGGTTGATCATTAAATTTTAGTTACGGAAAAATGCTAAAAAGAGGAAGAAAATGTAGGAGATAAAAACCATTATTGCTATTGAATTATGTCTTAAGACCTTACGCAATTCGAACCTGCCATTGTTAGTAATCAATGGTGTTGAGAGATTTTATAAAATATCAGTCAATTTTTCAAACAAAAAAAACCTCCAAAATCAAATGATTTTGAAGGTTTGTGAATTATGGTGGTCCATACGGAACTGTTTACGAACCATTTTCTATATGATTTCAAGAAGCTGGTATTAAAAACTTAATGATTAGAGATGCACACTATTCATACTTTGTCTATGGCTTTGTTTCATACAGTACCCCCCCCCCCCCCCAGTTAATATTGATCTTTGACAGTTTGTTATGTAATCCTTTCTTCAATAAAACCTTTCCAAATTACAAAACCTTTTCTGTCAGCTGAATAATCGTGAAGTATTCTACTAAAATTATCTGGTGGATTTTCTATAAAAGCTTGTCTTCCGTCATTTCTAATGATATTTAGGTAGCTATCAATTTGTTTTAATTTATTAGGAAGGGATTGTTTGTCATTGTCAAAATGCCAAATATAAGTTGCTTCTTCTGTATTTAGCGTTTCTAAAACAATATGAAATCCTGTTTTCCCAGCTAGAAGAAAAACAAATGAAAATGGATTCAAAACGAATCGGATTTTAAGAATAGTTCTTTCATGATGGTTGGCTAAATATTCTAAATGCGTTTGGTGTTTGTAATTTTTATTTTGTAAAAAATCATTCAATAATTCATCTCCCGAATTATATAATTTGATATTATTTTCATTTTGTAATTGATTTATATCGAGTAAATTTTCTTGACTAACGGGATTTTGTTTTCCTAAGAAAGTCGTGGCTACAAATTTAAACTTTACACTTTCAATCAATTCTCTATTTATTTTTTTTAGATCATTGGATAATGCCAATTGCGACATTAGTTTTCCATTTTCAAATTCTGCGTGAATAGTAACTTCTATATTTTTAATTTTGAGTGTCTTTGAAAAATAAGTCTTCAAAACCTCAAATTCTGGTCTCATTTCAAGATTTTCAATATCAAATTCAAGTTCGGTTTTCATTTCTGAAATTTCATATTTAAAAGATATACTTCCATAACGAAATTCAAGTTTTTCAAATGCAATTTTTACTTTTTTATCAATAATAAAATTGCTTTTTGAAACAATAATTTCCTCTTCGGGTTCGTCAAATAAAGTTGCCTGTTTGTCTATTTTTCGATAATAGACATTTCTTTTCAGAAACATTTTGTTCAAATAATCAATTTTACTATCACGATAATCATAAATAGTTGGTGTTATTTCTAAACGTTGCACTCTACCGATGTATTGGATTAGTTTTCCTTCAAAAGAAAACGGATAAACTAGAAAAAGACAATTGGCATTTTGCAAATCGGTTCCTTCGCCAAAGAATTGCCCAGTGGTTACGATTACTTGATAGCTTCCTTCTTTTAGCAATTTCCATTTTGAGTTTTTACTGCTTTCAGAATCTTCTCCACTCAACGTAATTGTTTCGTAAGACTGCTTTAAATATTGATAAAGCGAGTCAATATGTTCTTTACGTTCAGTAATAATAATGACTTTTCTATCCGATTTTAATTCATTGATAACATCTTGAAGAATGGTTTTGTTTCTTGTGGAATCGTGAATTAGGATTTTTGATAATGTCTCAAATTTGTCCGTTTTTGAATTGAATGGAACATCAAGTTCTGTGTTTCTAATAATGATTTTCGGTTTTTTAGAGGTAGTTATTTCATCAGATTTTATTTCCGCAATCATTTCGCCCAAATGAATAAAAATCAATTTACTATCGTTGTATTTTCGGAATGGTGTTGCCGTCAGCCCATACAAATAAAAGGTTTGCAATTTTGAAATTGTATTTCTAAATGTTTCAGCAGGAATATGATGGCATTCATCCAAAATAATAGTGCCAAAAGCATTCAAAATTTTCTCGCCATCAGGTTTCTCCAATTCTTTTGACAAACTTTGAATCATTGCAACCGTTATCTGCTTACCGATTTTGGTTTTCCCTTGACCAATTTTTCCAACCTCATTTTTTGGAATTCCAAGAAAAGTTTCAATTCTTTCTATCCATTGGTCTGCAATTTGCTTGCGATGGGTGATGATTAATGCAGGTTGTTTTTTCTCTGCAATTATTTTTAATCCCACTATAGTTTTTCCAGAACTTGGAGGAGCAACAATTACTCCTAAATCTTTCTTTGCAATTGTGTCAATCACTATTTGCTGATGTTCTCGGAGTTGTGCATTGAATGAAAAAGCAACCTCTTTTAACTTTTTCCTTTCATCTTTAAAATTATAATCGATTTTATTTTCTCTACAAAATCGAATTATTTTCCCGATAAAACCTCTAGGAATAATGACTTCGTTTTCTTTTTCTTCAATCAGTTTGAAATAACGTTCTGTTCCAAAAGTGTTTTTGCCAATCTTCTTTTTGACTAAAAATTCCGTATTCAGAAAATTCAATTCTTCTTTTAGAAAATTAATTAATGGAGTTGAAATAGCATTGTGATTAATTTTTATGTCATTTGCCAATCTTATCGTTAGCTTTTCATTGTCCAATTTGGGTACAATCGAAGCAGTAATGTTTTGTGGTGTATCAATAATTTGGTATAATTCATCAAGCTTTATTGTCGAAATTCTTTGAATATTTTTTATGTAATCCCATTGATTTGGAATTGGCTCTAGACTTTCTACATCTATAAAACAACTGTTTCCTTGTTCATAAGTTTTCTTATACAAAGGAAGTGCTATCAAATTTCCAAATCCTTTTCCGGAAAGAAAATCTTGATTGGGAAACATTCTGTCAAAACTGGAGCTTTTGTCAAACAAAGAAAAGACTCCTGTTTGTTGTAAAACAGAAATAAATAACTGCCTGCTTTTTATGGCTGGATATGGCTTTTCAAAAAACACCCAAACGTGTCCGCCTTTACCTGATCGAGAGCGTTCCAAATAGGCAGGAATTCCTTTTTCATTACAAGCATTTATAAACTTTTTGCAGTCATCAGCCCAATCTACTTTATCAAAATCTGCCACGATAAACCACGAAGTATTGTCTTTGAGTAATGGATAAACTCCAATATGTTGTTCTCCGTTTAAGTGTTTTTCAATTTCCCTTTCTGTAAAAGGCAAATATTCTTTATCTGCATAATTTTGAAAAGTGCCACTATTCATTTTATGAACTCGATACCGATATGGGTCATAAAAATAGGCTGGCATATAGCCACTGTTACTCCCTTTTTCCCACCGAACTGCAAATACATCTTCTCTTCCTGTAAAAATAGATTTGAATAGTTGGATGTTATTTCTCTCGGCTGATGTTGACATAATTTTAATGTTCAAATAGTCTATTCGTTAAAGAAATTACAAGTGAATTAGAATGTTAGATTTACAGACTATTTTATATGCGTTGGATATAATATATTTTGTAATTTATCAATTGCTTCTTTGTGCTTTTGGGTAGGCATTTTTTCAAGATTTATCATTTTCCAAAGCACCGAAGGAAGGTTAGAAATAACGTCAACATTTTCCATTTCTAGTAAATTCCAATCAGGAGTTTTGTTTTTGAATGACAAAAGAAATTTCTTTTCATTATCTGTCATTTGAGAATTGATTTGATGAATTAGATTTTCTCTAGCTTCTTCCAATTGTTCTAAAGGAACATCCACTTCAGCCATTTGTTTGAACTCTGTTTCGTAAATTTCACTAATTTCTTTTCGATTTGGGGCCAACAGTTCTGACATTGGTCTTTGATGACTTATTAGAAATATTAAGAATGTTTTTCGTAAATTATCCGTTATCCCTTCGTTTTCGAGAAGAAATTTTACATCAAATAAATCCCTTGGATGTTGTCTGTCTAAAGCTGCACATAATTTACCAGCATATAAATCTGGAAGTGATGCTACTTGCATTTCTACATATCCAAATTCGTTTTCCACTTCTTCAACAACCTCCATCCTTACTTCTGGAAAAACAGTTCCTCTAATTACTGGCGATAATTCTACCTTAATACGTATATCTCCTTGACTAACAATTAGTCGTAATGCATCGCTTTGGTCGTGTGCATCTTGTACTTTACTTCCAGGTATTTTTTGCTGTATCAATTTGCTTATTCTTGATAAAGCAGCTCTAATATTAATCAATGCTGTTTCTCGATCACCCATTGGTATGTATAGTAAATCGATGTCAACCGAAAGTCGAGGAAGTGTTCTGTAAAATAAATTGATTGCAGTTCCGCCTTTTAGCGCAAAACATTTTTCGGTGTCCACTAACGGTAAAACACGAACTAAAAGTTGTACTTACCTGCGGTATATATTGTTTGCGTCTATAGCCATTCTGGAACTGTTATTTTATATTTGTTATCTAATTTTCCGCCTTTTATTATCATTCTGTTTCCAGAACCAAATGTTATGTTTTCTCGATTTATTTTACCCAACCAAACATAATTTTGACGGTCTGCAAACCAAAAGAAAAGCCGTTTTACTTTCACGTTTTGACACCATTCTAGTGTTTTTTGAAGATTTCTAGGCGACAATGTTGTTAGCCCTTGCATTAATTGATCAGCGTGTTCAAAAGTTATTTTTTTTGGTACGTCTAACAATACTTCGAGATACGCTCTTTCTGGCGAAGATATAATTAGTTTTCGATTATCATTATCCCAATCCCTTTTTGATGTAAAAGGTTGTAATTGTTTGTTTTCTTCTGGATTTTTAACAAATAAACTATTAGTAGTATGTCTAACAAATTTTACATTCAAATCTAAATTTGCAACCCATTCCGGCAGTACATCATTTCCGAATAAATGTACTATTTTGTTATCTGATAATGATAAGTAATGCGATAATCCCTGTATTTTGAGTGCTGTTAAACCACCTACAACCAAATCTGTTTTCAATATTGACTGCAACGAGAAAACTACCGACTGCCAAGATATTTTACTGACATTTCTAACATAAACTCCTTTGCTTATAGATTCTAATTGGTTGCTTTTAAGTAAATTGTCTATTGCATGACGGCTTAAATTATTTTCCATAAGCCATTTATGAGTAGTTACTAAACCCTCGGGCATTATTTCGTATAACTCTTTTCTTCGCGCTACATTTACTGCCATAATTTAAAAATTTAGCATATTACGGCGTTAATCGCCGTTATGTAAAGGTAATATAAATTATTTGGTTTACAAAATATTGTTTTAACGGCGATAATCACCGTTGTTTTTAATTGGTTTAAATTCTGCAATTATGGTGTTTTTTATTACAAATGTAATATGTAGGGCTTTATTGTTAAAGAGACCTTACGTAATTCGAATCGTCTAATCCAAGTAAATTTAGGGGCTGACAAATATTAGATAAATATCAGTCAATTTTTCGAACCAAAAAAAAACCTTCAAAATCAAATGACTTTGGAGGTTTGTAAATTATGGTGGGCGATGAGGGGTTCGAACCCCCGACCCCCTCGGTGTAAACGAGGTGCTCTGAACCAGCTGAGCTAATCGCCCTAGTGCAATTTAGTTACTTTCGTTCCCGTTATTGCGTGTGCAAATATACGCCACTTTTCTAGATTTGCAAGTAAAAAATAAAAAAAAATTATAAAATTTCTGCTACTACAAAGGTGCTTCCGCCAATGAATATAAGGTCAGAATTTGCAGCGTTCTGTTTCGCTTTTTGATAAGCGTCTGTTACAGAATTGTATACTTCTCCTTTCAGGCCGAACATAGTTGCTTTTTTTTGTAAAATAGAAGCCTCTAAACCACGAGGAATATTAGGTTTACAGAAATAATAAAATGCATTTTTAGGGAATAAGGGAAGTATTTCATCCAAATCTTTGTCATTTACGACACCAAATACCATATGTAAATCATCAAATTTTTCTTTTTGTATTTGTTTCAAAACAATCTCCAGTCCATTTTTGTTATGTGCAGTATCACAAATAACTTTAGGAAATTGACCTAATTGTTGCCATCTGCCTTGTAAGCCGGTATTTTTTACTGCCGCTAATAAACCAGATTTTATATTTTCTGGTGTAATTTTAAATTCCTTTTGAGTATTTAAAATTGAAATAGTCTCAATAACGGTTTTTTTATTATGCATTTGGTAGTCCCCAATTAAATCTGAAGGATAATTCTCTGAAATCAAATCAGAAGCAAAATAGATTTCTGAATCGCATTCTTTGGCTTTAGCCAAAAAAACAGCTTTTGTTTCAGTAGTATATTCTCCAATCACTACGGGAATGGTTGGCTTTATAATTCCTGCTTTTTCAAAAGCGATGGCTTCAACGGTGTTGCCAAGAAACTGGGTATGATCCAAACCAATATTTGTAATCACGGATACAATCGGTATAATGATATTTGTGGCATCTAATCTTCCGCCCATTCCAACTTCGATGATGGCGATGTCCACTTTTTCTTTTGCAAAATAATCGAAAGCTAATCCAACGGTCATTTCAAAAAAACTCATGTCGTTTGATTCGAAAAAAAATTTGTGCTCATTTATGAAATTAGTAACAAATTCTTCAGAAATATCCTTTCCGTTTATTTTTATACGTTCTCGAAAATCCTTTAAATGTGGTGAAGTATACAATCCAACTTTATAACCCGCTTCTTGAAGTATGGATGACAACATGTGTGAAGTGGAGCCTTTTCCGTTAGTTCCTGCAACATGAATACATTTTACTTTTTCTTGAGGATTATGAAGATGAGCTATTAGTAAATGCGTATTGGTTAAATCTTTTTTGTAGGCCGAAGCGCCCTGTAGTTGGTACATCGGGAGTTGATTAAACATCCAATTTATAGTTTCCTGATAGTTCATTTTTTGAATAAAATTGTGGTTGTTTAAAATATTTTTCGTTTTTTTTAGTTTAATAGTACATCGAAAAGTATCTTTATTGCAAAATTGAAATAATTTTTAGAATTAATGAGTAAAAATCAATAATAATATATGTTTAGTTTTATACAATTACAAGCCGACACCATTGCCAATGCTGCGTCAAACGTAGTAATCGAGAAAATTGCTCCAAATACTGAAATATCTGTTTTGGAATTTATTTTAAAAGGAGGGTTCTTCTTAATTCCAATTTCAATCCTATTATTCTATACTTTTTATTTGATTATAGAACGTACTTTATACATTAATAAAGCCTCTAAAATTGATCACCGATTGATGTTAGATGTCAGAGACAATCTTAATTCCGGTAATTTGGAATTGGCTCGATCCATTGCCGAAAGAAGCAACACGTCTTCAGGTAACATTATTAAAGAAGGAATTCTTGTTATTGGCAGACCTATTGCCGAGATTGAATCTAATATGGATCGCGCTGCCGACATTGAAATTGGAGAAATGGAAAAGCATCTGGGACAATTAGGTCTTATTGCAGGGATTGCACCTACATTAGGATTTATTGGAACAATTTCAGGAGTAATTAAAATATTTTATAGCATTTCAGTTACAGAAAATATTAGTATTGGTAACATTTCGGGAGGTTTATACGAGAAAATGATCAGTAGTGGTTCGGGGTTATTAGTTGGTATTATTGCGTACAGCGCGTACCACTTATTGAACGGAAAGATTGATAACTTTGCTTTAAAAATTCAAAAACAGATACTGGAATTCGTAAATATTATTCAAAGATCGTAACATGTCTATAAAACGAAAAAGGAGATTTCATGCCGAAGTAGCTACTTCGTCATTGAGCGATATTATGTTTTTCTTGTTGTTGTTTTTTTTAATTATATCTACTTTGGCCAATCCAAATGTCATAAAAATGACGTTGCCAAAAGCAAAAGCAAACGAGAAAACAAATAAGCAGTACATTAGTTTGTCCGTTACAGAAGACAAGAAGTTTTTTATCGACAAACAGCCCGTAACATTTGAGGAGTTAGAAACAACTTTAATGTCTAAAATGAATAGTGAAAAGGATCAAACCGTTGTGGTAAGGATCCCATTCAATTTACAAGTGCAGGATCTGGTTGATGTATTGCAGATTGGAGTAAAAAATAATTTAAAATTTGTGATTGCTACGAGTCCTAAGTAATGTCATCTTTAGTATAAAAAAAATGCCTCGACTTATCGAGGCATTTTTTTTATGTTTAAATTATTGAAATTGGCATTTGATTTTTAATTCAAATTGAAATTGTAAACTATTTTTCCAACTTGTTTTTCCGGGGCATCGCTACTTGCATCCCATCTAGTATTCATGGCAGCGATTTTTGCTTGTTCTAATAAACAACTTGCCGTATTAGTTGTTCCTTTTATTCCGGCAACCGCATTTATCGTTCGGCCATTTCTATCAACGGAAACTTCAACTACCACTTTACCTTGTTCGTTACAGGTATATTTTGGAGCGGGTTTAGAAACCGCTTTTCTATTTCCTAAAGAATAACCAGTACCGCCACCAGAACCACTTCCAGATCCTCCGCCGCTTCCAGAACCATATCCGCTTCCAGTTCCTATTCCGTTTCCAGTACCATTTCCTCCGCCTGTTCCTCCACCAGAACCTCCGGTGCCATAATAGCCATTAGAACTCAAACTTCCGTTTGATTTTCCTTTATTTCCCGCTGTTTTATCATTACCATCTCCTCCTTTATTAGATCCTTTTAGGATACTGGATAACGCATCATTTGTATTATTGGAAACTTTAGGTTTTACAACAACTGGTTTTGTTATTTCTTTTACCGGAACGATGGTTTTTTTAGTCTTTTCTTTTTGAGGGATTACTACACTTTCTTCCGTTGTATTTTCCTGTGAAAGGATAGCTTCGTCAGGTGTTGCTTTTACAGGGATTTGTTTGGTTTGGTTTTTTACTTCTAAAACTTCACTCTTGTAATTCGCTCCTGAGCCTAAATCACTATCGCCGAAATTTACAGTAACTCCTCCGCCACCTCCGCCACCAGCTAATTCAGACATGTTGGCTGGGGGCCAAAATCGGATGAAAAATAAAATTAGCAGCAAAGTTGCATATAAAAGTAAAGATATTGCTAATGATTTCTTTTGATCTGAAGAAATGGTGGAACTCATCGGTATTTTAATATTTAAAAAGGATATGAATAAAAACGTTGAAATGTACTAAAAATTGCCAAGAGAGAAAAGGTAATCTATTGTTAAAATTAATTATTGCTGTTTAAAGTAAAAAAAACTCGGATTAAACAGATATCGTGAATCTGTTTAATCCGAGCAGTATTAAAATTATAGTGTTTTATCTTTTATGTCAATTGCTTCAATGCAATTTCAAAGGCAGTAGCACTAATATTTGTTTTTGATGGATTCAAATTATACGCTTTTTCAATCGCATTTTTTATAGTTGCCGAAGTATCTTGAAAGATAGCTTCATCCGTCATTTGTACTTTCTTTTCCATGAAATAAGCAAAAACACGAGCCATTCCGCAGTTAGAAATAAAGTCAGGAATCAAACTCACTTTATGATCTACGTCTTCCATAATTGGACCAAAAAATATTTCTTTGTCTGCAAATGGTACATTGGCACCACAAGAAATTACTTCAAGACCATTAGCAATTAAGCTGTCAATTTGAGATTGAGCAACTAATCGTGAAGCTGCACAAGGAGTGAATATTTCAGCACCAATTGTCCATATTTTTTGATTGATTTCTTCAAAAGGAATCATATTTTCTGCAACAAGTTTGTTTCCGTCTTTGGCAAGGAATAATGCTTTTATTTCTTCGAAAGTAAAACCTTCTTCGTTAATCAAACCACCATCTCTATCAATGATACCAATTACTTTTGCTCCCATTTCGGCTAAATAAAATGCTGCGGCTGAGCCTACATTTCCAAAACCTTGAACTATAGCTTTCTTGCCTTTTACATCACCGCCGTAAATAGTGTAATAATTACGAACCGCTTCAGCAACCCCAAAACCAGTAATCATATCTGCAATAGTATATTTTCTAGAAACGTCTGGTGAGAATTTTGGATTCTCTATTACTTTAACCACACCTTGACGCAACTGACCAATTCTATTGATTTTATCCGCTTCGGTTGGTTTAAAATGACCATTAAAAACACCTTCTTGCGGATGCCAAACACCACATTCTTCCGTCATTGGAATCACTTCGTGAATTTCATCTACATTTAAATCACCACCAGTTCCGTAGTAACTTTTCAATAATGGCGATACTGCCTTATACCAACGTTGTAAAACGCCTTTTTTTCTTGGGTCATTTGGATCAAAATTAATTCCAGATTTAGCACCGCCAATAGCGGGTCCTGAAACCGAAAACTTGACTTCCATTGTTTTTGCCAATGACAAAACCTCATTCATATCTAATCCTTTTCTCATACGTGTTCCGCCACCGGCAGCACCACCGCGAAGGGAGTTGATGACTGTCCATCCTTCAGCTTCAGTTTCGGGATCTTTCCAGTTAAAAATGATTTCGGGTTCCTTATTTTCGAATTTCTTTAATAAATCTTTCATTTATTGCGATATGTTTAATTTGGGCAAATATAAAAAATAGAATAATGCGAATTATGTATTTGGAATATTATTTTTGGGAATAGATATTTCCGGTACTGTGATCTGTTTTGGCCCCCGTTACACTGCTTAACACATTGATTTCTCCCCGCAATTTCAGTACGCCTAGCAAAGCAAATATTAAAGCTTCTTTGAATTCCAATATTTTTTTATCGGGAATTATAATTTTCATTTCCGGTAAATAATATTGAATCCTTGCAATTAGGAAGTCATTATAGGCACCACCACCAGTGATAAACAGGTTTCCTTTTTTATTAGGTAAAGCCGCTGCGATTTGTAGGGCGACATGTTCAGCAAAAGTTCTTAATTTATCTGCTGTAGTAATTTTGTAGCTTTCAATTATTGGCAAAACGAAATCTATTACAAATTCAAGCCCTAATGATTTTGGATGTTTTTTTTGGTAGAAATCTAAAGTATTTAATTCAGTCATTAAATTTTCGTTGCAAATTCCAGTTCTTGATATGCTGCCTTTGTCATCATAATCAAGGCCAATCTGGTTTGCATAAAAATTTAAAACTGTATTAACAGGAGAAATGTCAAAAGCAATTCTTTTGCCATTTTCTTCGAAAGAAACATTTGAAAACCCGCCTAAATTCATACAATAGTCATATTCAGGAAATAACATTCGGTCGCCTATTGGAACCAAAGGAGCGCCCTGCCCTCCCAATTGAACATCCTGAACCCTAAAGTCACAAACTACGGTTTGGTGAACCAAGGATGAAATCTCAGGGAGATTGCCAATTTGAAGTGTGAAGCCTTTTTGTGGCTGGTGCAAAACGGTATGACCATGCGAGCAAACAGCATCGATGTTTTCGATATTGTACTTTTTAATGAAATTAGAAATGGTACTAGCAAGAAGTTGAGTGTACTTTTGGTCTAAAGCATCCAATTCGTTTATTGAAAAGTTTACAGCCATTTTTAAACTATTTATCCAGTCCGAGCTATAGCTAATTGTTTCGCTTTCAATTATTTCAAACGACCATTTTTCTTTCGCTACCCTAAATTCAATATGAGCTAAATCGACTCCGTCTAGCGATGTTCCTGACATTACTCCGATAACGTTATAGTATTCTGCTTTCATACCCCAAATTTACGAATCAAAATTGATAAATTCACAAGAAAAAAGTATCTTTGGCTACTTTTTTTAAATAATTCACAACATTTTATTTTATATAATTATGGATTTTAATCTAACCGAAGAGCAGTTAATGATTCAACAAGCCGCTAGAGATTTTGCTCAAAACGAATTGTTGCCAGGAGTAATTGAAAGAGATGAACACTCTAAATTTCCTACGGAGCAAGTAAAGAAAATGGCGGAACTTGGCTTTTTAGGAATGATGGTCGACCCTAAATATGGTGGTTCAGGATTGGATAGTGTCTCTTATGTTTTAGCGATTACTGAAATTGCAAAAGTTGACGCCTCTGCTGCAGTTATTATGTCAGTAAATAATTCATTAGTTTGTGCAGGATTAGAAAAATACTGTAACGAAGAGCAAAAAATGAAGTATTTGGTTCCTCTTGCGAAAGGAGAAGTTATTGGTGCTTTTTGTTTGTCAGAACCAGAAGCGGGATCTGATGCGACTTCGCAAAAAACGACAGCTATTGACAAAGGAGATCATTACTTGTTGAATGGTACGAAAAATTGGATTACTAATGGATCATCAGCTTCTACTTATATCATAATTGCACAAACGGATGTTGAGAAAGGACATAAGGGAATTAATGCCTTTATAGTTGAGAAAGGTTGGGCTGGTTTTGATATTGGTCCAAAAGAAAAGAAAATGGGAATTCGCGGATCTGATACGCATTCTTTAATGTTTAGCGACGTTAAAGTGCCTAAAGAAAACCGAATAGGAGCTGACGGATTTGGATTTAATTTTGCAATGAGTGTGTTAAACGGAGGAAGAATAGGAATTGCTTCTCAAGCTTTAGGTATAGCTACTGGTGCTTACGAATTGGCACTGAAATATTCTCAAGAGCGTAAAGCTTTTGGAAAAGAAATTTTCAAGCATCAAGCAATCGCCTTCAAATTAGCAGATATGGCAACTCAAATTATGGCAGCAAAAATGTTATGTTTTAAAGCTGCCTCTGAAAAAGATTTGGGAATGGATATTTCGCAATCTGGTGCTATGGCAAAATTGTTCGCCTCTCAAACCGCAATGGATACTACAATTGAAGCAGTTCAAATTCACGGAGGTAATGGATATGTGGCTGAATATCATGTAGAGCGTATGATGCGTGATGCTAAAATTACTCAGATATATGAAGGAACTTCTGAAATTCAGCGTATTGTAATTTCAAGAACTTTAGTTTCTTAAATATGATTTTATAGGAATGTTAACCCTTTTCAATTTCGATTGGAAAGGGTTTTATTTTTTAAATCGTTTTTTTAATACATTTACTAAAAGATTTACTTTATGCATGAAGAATTAAAATATTGGTATTTACGCGATCACAAATTGTTTCAAACGTTGAGTTTCGGTCAAATTAGACAATTGTGTATAATTACTGGTTTTAAAAAAGCGCAAAAAGGGGAGATTATTTATTTTTCTTCTTCTGATGTGCCAAGGATTTTTCTTTTGAAAAAAGGAAACATAAAAATAGTTGCGGTCGATGAAGAAGGAAACGAAACGATAAAGGATATTATCCAAAAAGGAGATCTATTTGGTGAGCTAACTTTAGAAGCTGATGATCAGACCAATGAGTATGCAAAGGTTCTGTCTGATGATGTGGCGATTTGCAGTTTCTTGCTGTCTGATTTTGAAAATTTACTATTGCAAAATCCTAGTTTAGCTTTGTCTTATACAAAATTTGTCGGATTGAAAATGAAACGCATCAAAAACAGTTACTCTAATTTGATTTCTAAAGATGCCAAAACCAGATTGTTTCAGTTTCTAAAAGATTGGGCTGAAAAAGAAGGTGTAAAGGAAGGTCGTAAAGTAGTAATTGAAAATTATCTTACACAAAATGACATTGCTCAGATTATTTGTACTTCGAGACAAACTGCGACACAATTACTTAATGAAATGGAAAATAATGGAACTTTGACTTATAATCGAAAAGAGATCATAATTTTGGATATTACAAAACTGTAATTGCAACTATTTCGTATCTACTGTAAACTAGCTGACAAATATTTTAGGAATAGTAAAGTAGTTTTGTGTCATAAAAAATATAGTACTATGAAGAAAATAATTTGTTTAGCATTGTTAACATTTGGTTTGACGGCTAATGCTCAAAATGATTTACCAAAGTCAGCTATCGAAATTGCACCATTGTTGATTGGAGAAAAAATAGCCAGTTTGACGCTAAAATCAGTTGACGATGATGATGTTGTTTTAGAAACTTTGTTCTCTAAAAAAAGGACTATTTTGGTTTTTTATCGTGGTGGATGGTGCCCTTATTGTAATTTGCATTTGGCAGCTTTAGGTGAGGCCGAAAAAGATTTACTTAGTTTGGGATACCAAATCATAGCGATTAGCCCGGATGCTCCAAAGGCTTTAAAAGCTACCGAAGAGAAAGATAAAGTAAATTATATTTTATTGTCAGATAGTAATGGTGAATTTGCAAAATCGATAGGAGTTGCTTTCCAAGCACCCGAAAATTATAAGCCTCTTATCAGTAAAGGTTCTGAAGGAGTAAATAGTACTTTTTTACCGGTGCCGGCTGTATTTATAGTAAATTTAAATGGCGAAATAGAATTTGAGCATATTACGCCAAATTATAAAAATAGGATTTCAAATGATTTACTTATTGCGGTCGCAAAATCTTTAAATAAATAATTGTGAAAAAGTTTTTATTTATTTTAGTATTATTTTTTACTGTTGGTGCTTTCGCACAAAACGCTAAGATCAGAGAGGCGGAGTTCAATTTAGAAAGAAAGGTGGCAATACATGGCTATGACCCTGTCGCTTATTTTAAACAAGGGAAAGCTGTAAAGGGGAAAAAAGAACTAATAGCAACATATGAAGGTGTAACGTATAATTTTTCAACAGCTGTAAATAGAGAATATTTCTTAAAAAATCCTTTAAAATATGAACCGCAATTTGGAGGTTGGTGTGCTTATGCTATGGGAGATTCTGGTGAAAAAGTGGAAATAAACCCACAAACTTTTAAGATTGTTGACGAAAAACTATATTTATTTTATAATGCTTATTTCAATAATACATTGAAAAGTTGGAATAAAGATCAAGCTAATTTGAAGTCAAAGGCAGAGCATAATTGGAAAAAAATCATCAAATAAAAAAGAGATCATGAAAACAACTATTTTATCTTGGATTTTACGAATTACAGTATCGGTAATTTTATTGCAAACATTGTATTTTAAATTTACAGGTGCTGAGGAAAGTATTTATATTTTTAATGCATTGGGGGTAGAACCCTATGGTAGAATTGCTACCGGAATTCTAGAAATGATTACTGTAATTCTAATTTTAATGCCCAGAACGGTATTGCTTGGAGCATTATTGGGTTCTGGAATAATGGTAGGTGCTATTTTTTCGCATCTATTTGTTCTTGGGATCGAAGTTCAAGGTGATGGTGGAACACTATTTGCATTGGCTAATATTACCTTATTAAGTTGTCTTGCTTTAATTTTTTTAAATAGAGATAAACTGCCAAATTTGTTGAAATTAAAAATATAATATGCTTATACCTTCCATTAATAATAGTCTAAACGAATTAATTGATTTGCTGAATCAGTTGTCTAAAACGGATTACTCAAATCCATGTGTTGAACTGAGTAATGCCAGTATAGGGGAGCACACGAGGCATATTATCGAAATGTTTCAATGCTTAGAAAATCAATACGATTCAGGGATTGTAGATTATGATAAAAGAGAGCGCAATGTGTTAATTCAAAATGATATGCAATACGCGATCCGTCATATTTTAGAAATTAAAAGTAATCTTGAAAAAGATAATAAAACCATCTATTTACAGCAAGTTATCGATAATGAAGAAATCCGAATACAAAGTAATTATTATAGAGAGTTACTGTATAATTTAGAGCACTGTATTCATCACCAGGCCTTGATTAAGGTTGCGGTTTTAAAATGCGAAAGTGTTATAGTTGATGAGAATTTTGGAGTTGCCCGCTCTACAATTGAATATAGAAAACAATGTGCACAGTAAGTTTTGTCAATAGCAATGATACAATTATCATTACCTCAAATCGAGATGAAAAAATAATTAGGCCTTCTGCAATACCACCTGGCGATTATACCATAAACGGTAAGAATGTTATTTTTCCAAAAGATCCAAAAGCTGGAGGAACGTGGTTCGTTGTAGATGCAAATGGTACTGTTTTAGTTCTGTTAAATGGTGCTGATGAAAAACATAAAGTCGAACTTCCTTATAGAAAAAGTCGTGGTTTGATTGTATTGGATATTATCAGCAGCTTTTCACCAAAGGATTTTTGGCAAGAAATTGATTTGAAAAACATAGAACCGTTTACATTAGTTTTATTTCAAAATAAGGAATTGTTTCAATTGAGGTGGAATGGAATTGCGAAAGAATCGGCTCCTTTAGATCATAATAAGAAATATGTTTGGTCTTCATCCACTTTGTATTCTCGCGAAATTAGGGAAAAACGTTCCAATTGGTTTTATAGTTTTTTGGATTTAAATGAAGAAATTTCAGAAAAAGAGATGCTGCATTTTCATCGTTATACTGAGGATGAAAATCAGGAAAACGGATTGGTTATTAATCGGAATAACGAAATGAAAACCCTAAGTATTACTCAATCTGTAATTGAAAAAAATAAAGTCGCTATATTGCATTGCGATTTGATTGCAAAAAAAGAGTATAAGACTTCATTTATCACTATTTAAAATTTTTTCAATTGAAATTACTTTTTCATAAGATTACGCATTGGGAATATTGGCCGTTCCAGATTGTTTATATTCCAATTTATTTTCTTTGGTCCTATTACTCTATCAAAGCAAAATCGATTTTTTTCTTTAATGCCTCAAATCCAATGATTAAAAATGGAGGATTTATGATGGAATCTAAAAAAGCAATCTACGATTTAATTCCGCAGCGATATTATCCAAAAACCGAACTCATAATGGAAGGAACTTCAATCGAGGAAGTTGAAAAAATCATTAAATCGGTTGAGATACAATACCCTTTGATAGCAAAACCAGACATTGGTTTGCGAGGTTCGGGAGTCAAGAAAATTGATACTGTTGCGGATTTAAAAATATATGCTAAAAAGGCAAATTTTGATTATGTAGTTCAAGATTTAATTCCTTATTCAAATGAAGTTGGCATTTTTTATGTGCGTTATCCTGATGAAAAAGCAGGAAGAATTACAGGAATTGTTTCCAAAGAATTTTTAATTATCATCGGAAACGGATACTCTACCGCAGAGGAACTGATTAAAGAAAATCCTAGATACGAATTGCAACTTAAGGTGTTAAAGCAAGAATATGGCGATGAATTATTGGAAATTCTTCCAAAAGGGCAGAAATTAAACTTGGTACCTTACGGAAATCACGCCAGAGGTGCGAAATTTATAGATGGCAGTGATTGGATAACCCCAAAATTAGCAGAAACCATTAATGAAATGTGCGTGCAAATTCCGGGTTTCTTTTTTGGAAGATTGGATGTTATGTACAATACTTGGGAAGAACTAGAGCAAGGAAAAAACTTCTCTATCGTTGAGTTGAATGGAGCGGCAAGTGAACCCACACATATTTATGACCCAAAACATTCGTTGTTATTCGCCTGGAAAGAACTTGCTCGACATATTAGGTATATGTTTGAAATAAGTGTGCTTAATCATAAAAAAGGGATTCCGTATTTGTCTCACAAAGAAGGGATGAAAGAATACCGGTTGCATTTAGAACAAAGCACTAAAATTGTAAATTTTTAATTGGATGAGAGCTCTTAAAAATATCTTTGTTGGTCTTCTGGTGAGTTTTATTGGCTCAATTCCGCTTGGGTATTTAAATATTATTGGTTTCGAAATTTATTCGAAATTTGGAATAAAGAGCTTGGTTTTTTATTTGCTGGGCGTTATTTCTGTTGAGGTTTTTGTGATTTATTTCACTTTGATTTTTGCTAAAAAACTGGTTAATAATAAAAAACTCATGAAGGCCATTGATTATTTTGCTATTGTGTTTCTTTTTGTTCTGGCCTATTCTTTTTATGCTCACGCTAATCAAACTAGCGGACGTCAAAATGATTTAGAAAAATATGTTATGTATTCTCCTTATCTTATAGGCTTGATTCTTAATTGCGTTAACTTTTTGCAATTCCCATTTTGGACGGGGTGGAATCTTTATTTAATGAATGGAAACTATATTGCAGTCGAAAATAAATTGAAATACTTTTACGTTGCAGGAACCGCAATAGGCACATTTTTAGGGATGTTAATATTGGTTTTGATTTTAAATAATCTATCTCAAAATACTACTTTCTTTTCTCAATATGTAATACCGGTAATTATTCCTTTATTTTTCATAGTTTTAGCTTTTATTCAAATGTATAAAGTCTATAGAAAATATTTTAAAGTTAAAGGTGGGATTTAAGCAGTTCCATTATAATTTAAGATAGTAAATATCCAATTATGAAAAAAACACTTCTATTAGTTTCGTTAGTTATTTTTGGTTGTAAACCAACTTCAACAGTATTATCTGAATCATCTAAAAAAAATGTGCAAGCGCCAGTAGAGATTACGTACAAAGTAAAAGAAAATGCAGTTGCTGAAACATTGAAATACCTTGCTTCAGATGAATTAGAAGGCAGGGAAACGGGAACTAAAGGAATGGTAAAAGCAGCTAATTATTTAGAGCAGTTTTTTAAAGACAATAAGGTAAAGCCTTATTTTAAAAGCTATAGAGATACGTTGTCTAATTTTAAAGAACCAGCCTACAATATTGTTGGTTATTTAGAAGGATCCGACCCAATTCTAAAAAAAGAATTCGTTGTCATAAGTGGGCATTACGATCATATAGGAATCGCTAAAGAAGGGGTGAACGGGGATTTTATAAATAATGGCGCCAATGATGATGCTTCCGGAACAACTGCTGTGGCTGAAATGGCTAAATATTTCAGTGTTACCAAATCAAATAAAAGAAGTGTGCTATTTGTATTCTTTGTAGGCGAAGAAAAAGGATTGTTAGGCTCTAAATATTTAGCCAAAAAACTAAAAGCACAAAATTTTAATTTATATGCGCAGTTTAATATTGAGATGATTGGAGTGCCAATGAAAAGGGAATATCTGGCTTATATTACTGGTTTTGACAAGTCGAATATGGCGAGTAAAATCAATGAGTATACTGGAAAAAACACCATTGGTTTTTTGCCTAAAGAAGCAGAATATAAATTGTTTTACAGATCTGATAATTATTCTTTTTACGATGTTTTCAAGGTTCCTTGTCAGTCTGTGAGTACTTTTGATTTTGAAAATTTCGAATATTATCACCATGTTTCCGATGAGTTTAAAGCTATGGATATTCCCCACATGACTTCATTCATTCAGGAATTATTACCTGCAATAACAAAAATGACCAATTCCCCGACACATGAAATTATTATGAATTAATGAACCTTAAGAAACGGGTTGATTCATATCATACGCTAATATAAAGTAGTTGTTATTGTTGAATTGAAAATCAGCGATAATAGTCCATTTTAATTTTTCGGTATGCGCTTTTGTTGATGGAATATTAGTTTTATTGATAAAGGTTAAAGCCAACGGATATCGCTTCACAATATGAATTCTCATGAACTCAAAAAGGGGCTTTATTAATCCTTTTCCCCGATATGCTTTATCAATACAAATGGGGCCGTATTGAAAGCTGGTGATTGTGTTAATATCAAAATTTAAAAATATAAGATCAGGAAATAGCGTAGTCATATAGTTAAATATAGGCCATTGGTTAAAAAAGTCCCAACCACCTGCAAAAATATATGCAATGATTTTATTGTTGTCTTTAGCAAGAAATAAACCTTCCTGTCCTATGACTTCAGTTAATTGAGGAATTGAAAAAGGCGTGGTCACAAATCCTGAAGCTTTTTCTTCTTCGGATAAATTGGAGACCAAATAGCGTTGCTGCAGTGCTAATATGCCATCTATGTCACTTAATTTTGCCACTTCTAATTGTAAATTTTCAATCATTTTTTACGGATATAAGTTCATTTATTTTTCTAAACAAAATTAAGGAAAATTTCAGGAATCCTTATTTATATATCAGAAAGAATCCTTTCTGTAAAATGGTATTTTTTATCGTTTTTGTTTATTTTTGCTATATGAAAAATATCATTGTAACCGGCACAAGTAGAGGAATAGGTTTCGAGTTGGCATTGCAGTTTGCCAATGCTGGACATCAAGTTTTGGCCATTTCCAGAAAAATTCCACAAGAATTAATTGACAACGAAAATATCACTTGTCTTTCTGTTGATTTGTCAAATGAATCTGAATTTGAAAAAGTAGAATCTTTTCTTTCTTCTTCTTGGAAAAAAGTAGATGCGATTGTTCATAATGCAGGAAGTTTATTGCTGAAATCATTTTCTGAAACAACTCAGGAAGATTTTGAGAATATTTATAGAGTAAATGTTTTTGGAGTTGCAAATTTGACTCGTATTTGTTTGCCTTATTTACTAAAAGGGAGCCATGTAGTTAGCATAAGTTCCATGGGTGGTATTCAGGGAAGTTTAAAATTTGCCGGACTATCAGCTTATAGTTCGAGTAAAGGAGCAGTGATTACATTATCTGAATTACTAGCCGAAGAATATAAAGAGCGTGGAATTTCTTTTAATGTTTTGGCGTTAGGTTCCGTTCAAACAGAAATGTTAGCGGAAGCTTTTCCAGGCTATCAAGCTCCAATATCTGCGAGTGAAATGGCAGATTATATTTTTAATTTTACGCTGACTGGAAATAAATATTTCAATGGAAAAGTATTGCAGGTGTCTTCTACCAATCCGTAACTTAGAGTTGTAATTTTTAAGTTATGAGCGAAACACTTTCAAGATATTTACCGGAACATGCCGTAAAACCCGTTTTTGAACTTATCGTTGCCAATCAGGTGCATCTTAAGATTGTAAACGAAAGGCAAACACGTCATGGAGATTATCGAAAAGGCTTGAGTGGGAAACATGAAATCACGGTCAATTCAAACCTTAACAAATACAAGTTTCTAATTACGCTTATACATGAAATCTCACATTTGGTAGCGTTTGAAAAATTCGGGCGAAACATTAAACCACATGGCAACGAATGGAAATATTCGTTTCAACGCTTGATGATTCCTTATATTCGTCCAGAGATTTTCCCCAATCATTTATTGCCCTTATTGGCCAGACATTTCAAAAATCCAACTGCAAGCAGCGATACAGATGCTACTTTAGCTTTGGCATTGAAACAATTTGACCAGCAAAATGATAAAAATTATGTTTTTGAAATTCCTTATGGCAGTGTTTTTAGGATTCAAAACGGAAAAATTTTCAAGAAAATAGCCATCAGAACTAAGCGGTTTGAATGTTTGGAAATAAGTTCTGGAAAAACATATTTATTTAATCCAAATGCTGAGGTTGAGTTATTAAAATCCAGTTAAATGGGTAAGTGTTTACTCTTTCAAATACGCTTCGCGAACTTTCTTGAATAAATTAGAAGAATAAACGAAGGCTACAACTGCTTCGTTATCCGTTCTGAAAATTTCTTCTTTGGTTCCTTCCCAAGCTTTTAAACCGTCTTTTAGGAATAAGATTTTCTCTCCAATTTCCATCACGGAGTTCATGTCATGCGTATTTATAACGGTAGTGATATTGTACTCTTCTGTAATTTCTTTTATGAGGTTGTCAATCAATATGGCAGTATTTGGATCTAAACCTGAATTAGGTTCGTCACAAAACAAATATTTAGGGTTGTTTACAATAGCACGGGCGATTGCTACCCGTTTTTGCATTCCTCCAGAAATCTCCGAAGGTAATTTTTTGTGAGCGTCAGTAAGATTTACTCTTTTTAATACAAAGTCTACTCGTTCCTGAATTTTTTTGCTATTGTCTCGCGTAAACATTTTTAATGGGAAGCCTACGTTTTCTGCTACAGTCATAGAGTCAAACAACGCACTTCCCTGAAAAACCATTCCTATTTCAGTTCTCAGTTCACGTTTTTCATCGGCGTTTAAGTCACAATATACTCTTCCATCAAAAGAAATCGTCCCGGATTCTGGTTGGTGAATACCAAGTAGACTTTTCAGCAGAACTGTTTTACCTGATCCACTTTGTCCTATAATTAAATTTGTTTTTCCAGTTTCAAAAACTGTCGAAACACCTTTAAGGATTTTGATGTCACCAAATGATTTTTCTACGTTTTTTACTTCTATCATTACGTTAATAGTAATTGTGTTAAAATATAATTCATCAAAATTATGGTCACGGAGGTCCAAACAAAGGAAACCGTACTTGCTTTCCCTACTTCCAGTGCGCCACCTTTCATGTAATACCCATGAAATGATGGGATTGTAGCTAATAATAAAGCAAAGATGAAGGTCTTTATGAACGCGTAAGCAATATGAAAGGGGATAAACTCTCGTTGTATACCGTCTATAAATTCGCCACTGCTTCCAAAACCGCCATAAACGCTAGCAATATACCCTCCAAGAATCCCAAGAAACATGGCGATCCCAATTAGGAACGGATATAATAATAATGCCATTAGTTTAGGGAAAACCAGATAGTTTAGGGAATTTACTCCCATTACTTCCAGTGCGTCAATTTGTTCAGTTACCCTCATCGTACCAATACTAGAGGTAATGAAGGATCCCATTTTTCCGGCCATTACTACTGAAATAAAGGTAGGTGCAAATTCTAAAATGATGGACTGTCTCGTTGCATAACCAATAAGGTATTTAGGAATTAACGGATTAGTCAAGTTCAGTGCAGTTTGTATGGCAACAACTCCTCCTACGAAAAAGGAAATGAATGCTACAATACCAAGAGAACCAATTATTAAATCGTCGATTTCTTTAAAAATAAGATTTTTCATAACGGACCATTTAGTCTGTTTATTGAAAATTTCTTTCATCATTAAGCAGTATCGTCCTATCTGCGTTATATATCTTAGGAGCATCATAGTTTTTGAAATATTGGCTAAATTACGAAAATACTTAGCAGTTAAAAGTTTTCAATTAGGTGTTTTCGTTAGAAAAGTTTTTCTTTCATTTTCTGTAAACGGTATTTCCTTATGAATTTTGCTTGTTCCGGAGTTACCAATAAAGGAGTTTTAGCTGATTTGGCTTTTATGAAACCTTTTATGTAATCCAAAAATAGAAAAGGCTTTCTCTTCATCATTGCCAGTTTTGCCGAAGCAATTGATGTGATTAAAAATCCGTAGCCTAAAGTGTAAAATGCTTCGCCTTGTTTGTAACGGGCTGTTTTATTATAATTCGCTCCAGTTGGTTTTAAGTGTTTTACGATAAGAGAAGAGTCTGTGACTACTTTCCAGTCATAAAATTTAGATAGTAATTCGTCAACTGTATCCCAACCCATGGCAGGTTTTAAGTTTCCTATTTGTTGAAAGCAAGCTTTTCTGTACGCTTTAAATGCACCTCTAATATGATCTTTATCTGTTAAATTTTCCAGTATCCATTGACCATTTTTTTCAATATAGGCAAATCCTCCAGCCATTCCAATTGTATCATCCTTTTTGAAAATGTTTAAAACAGTTTCAAAGTAATTGTTGGGTAGAATTAAGTCGGCATCCAGTTTTACGATAACATCATAATTCTCGTCCAATGTCTCGAAACCTTTGTGAAAAGCCTGAATTACTTTGCTTCCAGGCAAATGTATCGCTTCGGAGGTTTTATTCACCAGAGTGATAAACGGATTTTCTTTGGCGAAAGCAGTAACAATTTCGGCCGTTTTATCAGTAGAATTGTCATTGACAACGACTACTTTTTTTGGCAAAACGGTTTGAGAAATCAAAGAATCTAAAGTTAAAGCAATAAACGCCTCTTCGTTATGAGCCGGAATAACAATATAATAATCCATTATTTTATTTTTTCAGCGTAAACAATATAATATCTATTGGTGAACTTTCTCAATAAGGGACGAAGACCAAATTTCTTAACTGGATTTGTCCATTTTTCTCTGTCGATTATTTTCCATCCTGTTTTCTCTAAAAGCCAGTCTAATTGCCAATCTTCAAACTCATGATAATGTCTGTCCCACATGTCAGTTTTGTTTCTATAGGCCGGTGAAAACCACAAACGCATGGGTATAGATATAAAAATTTTATCTGCTTTTATTTCTTTTAAAATAGTGTACGGATTAAGTAAATGTTCGAAAATTTCAAAAGCAGTAACGACATCCGTTTTTTCTGATTGAAGTACAGTTTGATTATTATCTAAATCTTCTCCAGTGGTGTTTTTAACTGAAAATCCTTCTTCTTTCATTATTTTAGAAAAGGGATTTTCTACGCCTAAATCTAATATGGTGTCTGAACTTGAAGTGTGTTTTTTTAGAAATTCTAAAGTATGCTTGAATCTTTTATTGGGAAACGTTTTTTCGTACATTTTTTTATTTTTTAACGGCAAAGACGCAAAGGTACAAAGATATGTTTCTTATTTGTAGAATTTTTAGCCCAGATAACAACGAGAAAGCCCACGACTTAAAAAATGTAGTTTTTATTAGCTTAAAAAAGCGACTGAAAGAAGCTCTTTTTAAGGTTTAGAAAAACACATTTTTTAGGTGTGGACTTGAAGTGTATAGCTGGATTAGCTCCAAATAAGTTTAATATCTGTAAACAAATGCATTAACATTCATTCCTGCTCCAACGGATGCAAAGAGTAGAACATCTCCTTTTTGTATCGATTGGTTTTCTATTTCTCCACGAATTAACAGGTCGAAAAGGGTTGGAACGGTTGCAACACTGCTGTTTCCCAGTTCATGAATGCTCATAGGCATGATGTCTTGAGGAACCGGCCTGTCATGCAATTTATAAAAACGTTGAATGATAGCTTCATCCATTTTCTCATTGGCTTGGTGAATAAGTATTTTTTTAACTTCATCTATGCCAATACCACTTTTATCTAAACAACTCTTCATTGCTGCTGGTACAGTATTTAACGCAAATTCATAGATTTTTCGGCCGTACATTTTTATGTATCGGGTGTCTGCATCTAAATCTGGATTGTATGATTTTCCAAAAAACAAATAATTAGCTTCGTCGTTAGCGTATGTGCCACTTTCGTAGGAAAGCATACCGGTTTCATCGTCAGAAGCTTCTATTATTGCAGCACCTGCGCCATCTGAATAAATCATAGAATCTCTGTCATGAAGGTCAACTACTCTCGATAATGTTTCAGAACCAATGACTAGGCAGCGTTTTGCCATGCCAGATTTGATAAATGCATTTGCTTGAAGAACGCCTTCTATCCAGCCCGGACAACCAAAAAGGATGTCGTAAGCAACACATTTTGGGTTTTTTATTTGCAATTTATTCTTAACGCGCGTGGCTAAGCTGGGAAGCATATCAGATTGAATTGTTCCGTATTTTACATCGCCAAAGTTGTGTGCAAAGATGATATAGTCTATCGTTTCAGGATCTATTCCTGCATTTTCTATTGCCTTTTGAGAAGCAAAAAAAGCTAAATCAGATGAATTTAAATGATCCTCCGCATATCGCCTGTGTTCGATTCCGGTTATGCCTTTAAATTTATTAATGACGACTTGGTTTGGATAACCAAAAGCTGTTCCGTCTTCATTCAAAAAAACATGTTCGCTAAAATCTGTATTGCTTATTTTTTTCTCAGGAATATAACTTCCTATTCCAGTTATTTTTATTTTCATCGGGTTGGTTTTCCAAAAATTCAGGCTAATTTAATCATAAATAAATTATTAGACTCACAAAATTTACTATGCGTGCATATAATTACGAAATAATAATTTATTGGCAAAAATATTAATTATTTCATTAGGAATTGCCAAAAATGATGCGATATTTATTTCCTAATTGTTGCAATTGATAAAATGTATATTTTTAAGAAAATGAATTAAACTATTTTTTAAAGTTTGGATGTTTTTTTAAGTGCAAAAAAAATGTCCCGATTTCTCGAGACATTTCTTTTGAGTTAATTTCAAAATTAATTTTCCATGTAGGCTTCAATTGGAGCACAAGAACAAACTAAGTTTCTGTCTCCATAAGCATCGTCAGCACGACGAACAGTTGGCCAGAATTTATTTTCAGCTATATAGTCTAATGGGAAAGCTGCTTGTTCTCTAGTGTAAGGAAAATTCCAAACATCAGTTGTAAGCATTGCTAAAGTATGAGGAGAATTTTTCAAAACGTTATTGCTATCGTCAGCATTACTGGCTTCAATTTCTTTACGAATTGAAATCATTGCATCACAAAAACGGTCTAGTTCTTCTAAGTTTTCACTTTCTGTTGGTTCAATCATTAAGGTTCCTGCAACTGGGAAAGAAACAGTAGGAGCATGGAAACCATAATCCATCAAACGTTTTGCGATATCAGTCACTTCAATTCCTTTTTGTTTGAAAGGACGACATTCTAAAATCATCTCGTGAGCTGCACGACCCATTTCACCTGAATATAACGTGTCGTAATGACCGTTTAATTTTTCTTTGATATAGTTTGCATTTAAGATTGCGTATTCTGTAGATTGTTTTAAACCTTCAGCACCTAACATACAGATGTAACCATAAGAAATCAAACAAACTAAAGCAGAACCCCAAGGTGCAGCCGAAATAGCTGTGATGGCATTTTTACCACCAGTTGCAATTACTGGATTGGTTGGTAAAAATGGCACTAATTGCGGAGCAACACATATTGGTCCAACACCTGGTCCTCCACCACCGTGAGGAATAGCGAATGTTTTGTGTAGGTTTAAGTGACAAACGTCAGCACCAATAGTCGCAGGATTTGTTAATCCTACTTGGGCGTTCATGTTGGCACCATCCATGTATACTTGTCCACCATTATCGTGAATCAATTGTGTAATTTCTTTAATAGCACTTTCAAAAACACCATGTGTTGATGGATAAGTCACCATTAAACAAGAAAGATTGTCTTTGTGAAGAATTGCTTTT
This sequence comes from Flavobacterium zhoui, assembly GCF_042787235.1. Taxonomy (NCBI): domain Bacteria; kingdom Pseudomonadati; phylum Bacteroidota; class Flavobacteriia; order Flavobacteriales; family Flavobacteriaceae; genus Flavobacterium; species Flavobacterium zhoui. The sequence goes on along the minus strand of NZ_JBHZPY010000011.1, from coordinate 74,656 downwards.
TCTCGTAAATCTTCCACATCGATATTTCCGTTTTCGAGTGTTTTTGTAACAATCACTTTCATTCCTGCCATAGCTGCCGAAGCTGGATTAGTTCCGTGAGCTGATGATGGGATTAAAGCAATGTTTCTATGATGATCACCTCTTGACTGGTGGTACGCACGAATTACCATCAATCCTGCATATTCACCTTGAGCACCAGAGTTAGGTTGTAACGTAGTTCCGGCAAAACCAGTAATAACATTTAATTGTTGTTCTAATTTAGCCAACATTTCCTGATATCCTTGGGCTTGATCAAGCGGTGCAAATGGGTGAATGTTATTCCATTGTGCATTACTCAAAGGCAACATTTCAGAAGCAGCATTCAATTTCATCGTACAAGATCCCAATGAAATCATCGAATGATTCAACGCCAAATCTTTTCGTTCCAACATTTTGATGTAACGCATCAAAGCGGTTTCAGAATGGTATTTGTTGAAAACATCGTGTTGCAAAAACGTTGATGTTCTGTTTATGTTTTCTGGAAAATGATTGGTTTCAGATAAACTTTCAATTGTAGTTGCCTGAATCGCTTTTGCGGAAGCAAAAACAGCAACGATTTTATTTAAATCAGCAATACTTATCGTTTCATTCAAAGAAATAGAAACCGTATTTTCGTCAATGTAATAAAAGTTAATTTCGTTTTGTTCAGCAATTGATTTTACTTTTTTTGCATCAGCTTTTACAACGATGGTGTCAAAGAACGCAGTATTGGTTTGTTGTAAACCTAATTTTTCTAATGCGTTTGCCAAAGTTGCAGCAGATGCATGAACCTTGTCAGCGATATATTGCAATCCTTTTGGACCGTGATAAACAGCATACATTCCAGCCATAACTGACAATAAAACTTGTGCAGTACATATATTTGAAGTCGCTTTATCACGTTTAATGTGTTGTTCACGAGTTTGCAACGCCATACGCAATGCACGGTTTCCATTTGTATCAACGGTTACTCCGATGATTCTTCCCGGCATGCTTCTTTTGTATTCATCTTTTGTAGCAAAATATGCTGCGTGTGGCCCACCATAACCTAACGGAATTCCGAAACGTTGTGTAGTTCCCAGAACAACAGCAGCACCCATTTCTCCAGGAGGAGTCAATTTTGCTAAACTCAAAATATCAGCGGCAACAGCTACCTTTATTCCATTTTCTGTCGCTTTAGCTATAAAACTAGCATAATCATGAACTTGTCCGAATTTTCCAGGATATTGAAGGATTGCTCCGAAAAAATCCGTTGAAAAATCGAATTCTTCATGGTTTCCAATCACTAATTCAACACCAATAGGAGTTGAACGGGTTTGTAAAACCGATAATGTTTGTGGTAAAATTTCTTCAGAAACAAAGAATTTACAAACGTTAGCTTTCTTTTGATCACGAGATCTTACGTCGAATAATAATGCCATCGCTTCCGCGGCTGCAGTTGCTTCATCTAATAATGAGGCATTGGCAATTTCCATTCCCGTTAATTCGATAACCATGGTTTGGAAATTCAGAATCGCTTCTAAACGACCTTGAGCAATTTCAGCTTGGTAAGGTGTGTAAGCAGTGTACCATCCCGGGTTTTCAAAAACATTTCGTTGAATAACTGCAGGAATAATTGCTTGATTGTATCCCAACCCGATATATGATTGGAACATTTTGTTTTTATTCCCTAATTTTTGAATATGATTTGCAAATTCATATTCGGTCATTGCAGGTTCTAAATCTAAATCTGATTTCAAGCGAATGTCACTTGGAATAGTTTCGAAAATCAATTGGTCTAGCGTTTCCGCGCCAATTGTTTTCAACATATGTTGTAGGTCGTTTTCTCTTGGGCCTATGTGTCTTAAAGCAAAAGCATCTGTTTTCATACAAAAATATAGGTGTTGTTTTTTAGTGGTGCAAAAATAAGTATTATTAATAATTTAAAAGGTATTTTGTGGTTCCTATTTTGTCAATTTTTCAACTAAAGGATGGATTTGTTCACAATTGACTAATTTTGTCTAATGAAGATATTTAAACAAGTATTTAATTTTTACATAAATAGTAGCATTCACGTTGCTTTATCCTGTTATTTCTTAGTCAGGATGACGCAACACATGTTCAACATTTCTTCTGATGAACCAATTGCTAATTTTGTTTTTTTTGGAACAATTGTAGGATATAATTTTGTAAAATATGATGCGCTGGCCAGAGCCAAAAAACTAAGAATGCGCACTGAATTAAAAATAATTGCTTTATTTAGTTTTTTTGCGCTCCTTTTGGTTGGTTTTTATTTTTTTAAGCTGGAAAGGATTACTCAAATTGTTGCGACTGCTTTTTTGAGTATCACTTTGTTGTATACGCTTCCGTTTTTTCCAAATAGAAAGAATGCCAGAAACTGGGCTGGTGTGAAAATTTATATAGTGGCTTTATGTTGGGTTGGGGTGACTTTAGGTTTGCCCATTTTAAATGCAGAAATTGCTATTACTTCCGATTTTTATCTAAAGTGCATTCAGCGATTTATCTTAATTTTTGTCTTGGTTCTTATTTTTGAAATCATTGATTTGGCAAATGATGATCCTCATTTGCAGACCGTTCCGCAACAAATAGGAGTGAAACGCACCAAAATATTGGGAATGCTACTTTTGATTCCGTTTTATTTTTTGGAGTTTTTGAAAAGTAATTTTGATGAAAAACAATTAATTGTCAACTTGATTTTAGTTGTTTTGATTTCTTTATTTCTGTTTTTTGCCAATGAAAAACGCTCTAGATATTATGCCGCTTTCTGGGTAGAAAGTATTCCGATTTTGTGGTGGTTACTGTTGATTTTATTTCAATAAAAAACCGAAGCTCTCACTTCGGTTTCTAAAAATGTAATTATCCAATAATCTATAATAATCCTGCTCTCTTTAGCAAAGCTTCTGGCGATGGTTCTTGTCCTCTAAAGCGTTTGTATAAAATCATGGGTTGTTCAGTTCCTCCTTTTGAAAGTACATTCTCTTTGAATTTTGTTGCTACTTCTTTGTCGAAAATTCCTTTTTCCTGAAAATAAGCAAAGGCGTCGGCATCGAGAACTTCAGCCCATTTGTAACTGTAATATCCAGACGAATATCCGCCTTGAAAAATATGTGAAAAAGAAACACTCATGCAATTTTCGGCTACATCAGGATATAAAGTAGTGTTTTCGAAAACTGCTTTTTCAAAAGCTTTCACATCAGTTATTCCGTTTGGATTGTTACTGTGAAAAGCCATGTCCAACAGTCCAAAACTGATTTGACGTAGGGTCGCCATCCCTTCTTGGAAACTGGCGCTTTCTTTAATTTTTTCGACATATTCTTGCGGAATAATTTCTCCAGTTTGATAATGATTGGCAAATAAAGCTAAGGCTTCAGGCTCATAACACCAGTTTTCCATAATCTGGCTTGGCAATTCCACAAAATCCCAATATACGGAAGTGCCGGATAAACTAGGATAAGTTGTATTGGCTAACATGCCGTGTAAACCGTGACCAAATTCATGAAACAAAGTCGTTACTTCATTAAATGTCAATAAAGAGGGTTTAGTTTCTGTTGGTTTGGTAAAATTACAAACATTAGAAATATGTGGTCTTTCGTTTATACCATCTTTTATATATTGTGATTTAAAAGAGGTCATCCAGGCACCATTGCGTTTACCTTTTCTTGGGAAAAAATCAGCATAGAAAATGGCAACTAGTTGGTTGTTCTCCTCTTTTACTTCGTAAGTCGTAACTTCATCATGGTATTTATCGATGTCGAAAATTTCAGTAAACGTTATTCCGTATAATTTCTGAGCAACCGTAAATGCTCCGTTCAAAACTTTTTCTAATTGAAAATAGGGCTTTAGTTTTTCATCATCTAAATTGAATAATTTTTGTTTCAATTTTTCAGAATAATAAGCACCGTCCCATTTTTCTAAATGGTCAATGCCGTCCAGTTCTTTTGCGAAAGCGGTAAGTTCAGCAAATTCTCTTTCGGCTGCAGGTTTAGCTTTAACCAATAAATCATCCAAAAAGGATTTTACTTTCTCTGGATTTTGTGCCATTCTTTCTTCCAAAACAAAATGAGAATGAGTCTCGTAGCCCAGTAAATTAGCTCTTCCATGACGCAATTTGGCAATTTTTAACACATTTTCCTGATTGTCGTATTCATTGTTTTTGAATGCCTTTTTTCCTGCTGCAATGGCAATTTCTTTTCGGAGCTCCCGATTATCAGCATAAGTTACAAACGGAATGTAACTGGGAAAATCCAATGTAAAAATCCAACCTTCCACATTTTTAGATTTCGCCAAAGATTTTGCGGCTTCAATTGTTCCATCCGGTAATCCTTTTAAATCTGCTTCCTCGGTAATAATTAATTCGTAATTATTGGTTTCGGCTAAAACATTTTCACCATAAGTCAGTTTCAGTTTGGCTAATTCGGTATCAATTTCGCGTAAGCGTATTTTTTTATCTTCAGAAAGTAAAGCTCCGTTTCTAGAGAAATTTTTAAATTTTTTATCTAATAATGTGGCTTGTTCAGGCGTTAAAGTCAAACTCTCTTTTTGCTCAAAAACTGATTTTACTCTTTTGAATAAATCGGCATTTAAGGTAATATCATTACTGAATTCTGTTAGTAATGGCGAAACTTCCTGAGCGATTTTCTGCATTTCGTCACAGGTTTCTGCCGAATTCAAATTGAAGAATATACTTGATAAACGGTCTAGTGCATTTCCGGAAAAATCCAAAGTTTCTATAGTGTTTAAGAAAGTCGGGGATTCGGGATTGTTTACAATTGCATCAATTTCGGCTTTTGCCGACGCAATATTTTCGATAAAAGAGGGCTTGTAATCTTCCAATTTTATTTGGGAAAATGGTGCAGTATCGTATTTAGTTTTGAAATGTTGAGTAAGAATTTTCATTGTAGAGTCGTTAATTATCATTAATTGAAATATAATATTTCAATATACAAATGTAGGGATTTATTAAAAAAGAAGGGAGTTTTTAAACGGATTGGTCAACTGTTAAACTTTATAAAACGTCAGTGTGTCCTGCGGTTAAAAAGACCTACATTGTAAAAAATGGTGGGTTAGTAAGTCCATTAATTATAATAAAGTTAATAAATTAAGTGAGATATGAAATATCAAGTTACAATAAAAAGTGCCTTTAGTGTAGATGAAATTGAAGACTATTGGACCAATGAAGATTATATAAAATTACTGGAAAAATTCGATTATCCAGATGCAGACGGAGATACAACCAGTTTAAAAGAATTGTTGTTTATGGCAATTTCTGATTTTGAACCTAAAGAAGCTGCTGTAAGCGTGCTGACTTATAAATTATCGGAACAATTAAATGAAGGACAAATCCAACAGATTTCTAATGACATGTTTTTAGATAAAGTTTGCGAAGAATATCCTGAAATCGGTTTGCATTCGAAACTGTTTCACGTCAATCAATTGCTTTTCAAGGCTTATAATGGGAAATTCCCTAATGCTAAAGCTACTGTTGTAAAATGTAGTTTTACCCCTTTAGAGGATGAAAATGTCAAAGAGTTGACAAAGGAAGACGTCTTGAAGCTGTTAAGCGACGGATTATCTGAAAGTACTCTTATCAAAAGATTGTTTGATCAGGCGATGACTCAAAATGCTCCATTTTCAGAAGCAGAGGATATACTTTGGGATTTATCAACAACGGATAATGTCAATTTCACTATCGTCACTTCTGAATATTGGTTAAATAGAGATGATATTATAGCTTCAGAATTTGAGGGTTTTTTAGAAGTTGTAGCGGAAGCAGAGTAAAATATTCAAGTGTAGAAAGAGAATTTTTAACTTGAGTTGTGAGAAATTTACAAAAAAATTTAAACACAAATTGCACCAATTTACACGAACAGATTTGTGTAAATAAGTGCAATTCATGTTTTTTTATTTTTGGATGCTTTCTGAAGCGATAATTACTGCTTCTTTCAATCCTGTTTTATACAATATGATTCGGTCGAGTACTGCTTTGTTATGACTTCCTATGATTTGAGCGGCAAGAATTCCAGCATTTTTCGCTCCGTTTAATGCAACTGTTGCTACAGGAACTCCTCCAGGCATTTGAAGAATAGACAAAATACTGTCCCAACCATCAATAGAATTGCTTGATTTTACCGGGACACCAATTACTGGAAGAGGTGACATAGAAGCTACCATTCCAGGTAAATGTGCTGCACCGCCAGCACCGGCGATAATAACCGTAATCCCGCGATGATGTGCATTTTTACTGAAATCAAATAGTTTTTCGGGAGTTCTGTGCGCAGAAACAATGTCAACTTCTGTTTCTATATCAAATGCTTTTAAGATGTCTATCGCTTCTTGCATTACCGGCATATCAGATATGCTTCCCATTATTACGGCTACTTTCATTATTTTTTATTTAAAGATTACTTCGTCCGTTCGCCCTTTGGGCTCGGGTGAAAAATTTAAGATTGGAAAATTATTTAAAACTCTATTTAGCTTACTGCAATTTTTAAATCATTAAATCTTTTAATTATTCAATTTGTCACTGATTACTCTAATCGTATTCTTCACATCTTCAGCAATTCTTCGGGCTTCGCTAATGTTTTCATTTATTATAGTAACATGTCCCATTTTTCTAAAGGGACGCGTTTGTTTCTTTCCGTAAATGTGTGGCGTAACACCATCCCATCCTAATATTTTTTCTATATTTTCATATATGACATTACCTGAAAAACCTGATTCGCCAACCAAATTCACCATAATTCCCGCTACTTTGCTATCCGTTTTTCCAAGCGGTAAATTAAGAATCGCTCTTAAATGGTTTTCAAATTGTGAAGTATAGCTGGCTTCAATAGAATAATGTCCTGAATTGTGTGGACGTGGAGCGACTTCATTAACGATGATTTCGTCGTCTTCAGTTTGAAACATTTCAACGGCCAATAATCCTACGTGATTGAATTTTTCGGAAACGGTTAAGGCAATTGCTCTTGCTTTCTCAGAAACTTTATCATCAATTCTGGCTGGGCAAATCACGTATTCTACTTGGTTTGCTTCCGGATGAAATTCCATTTCAACCACAGGATATGTTTTTATGTCGCCCGATGGATTGCGACAAACAATAACTGCTAATTCATTTTTGAACGGAATCATTTCTTCAGCAATGCATTCAACATTAGCTAAATTATCTAAATCCGAGATTTGTCTTATTACTTTAACGCCATTTCCGTCATAGCCAAATTCCGTACATTTCCATACAAAAGGTAATTTTAGTTTAGAATCGAGAATATCAACAACTACGCTTTTTAAATTTGGAAATCGCTTGTAATTTGCAGTTGGTATACTATGTTGTATATAAAAATCTTTTTGAATCCCTTTATTTTGAATAAGTTTCAGTGTTTTAGGAGAAGGATAAACTTTCAATCCTTCCTCTTCTAGTTTTGCTAAAGCTTCGAGATTAACCAGCTCGATTTCAAAAGTCAAAACATCAACTAGTTTTCCAAAATTGTAAACGGTCTCAAAATTCATTAAGTCGCCTTTGAAAAAATGGTCACAGGCTATTTTGCAAGGTGCTTCATCACTTGGATCAAGTACATAAGTTTGTATGTCGAATTTTCGGGTGTCAGATAACAGCATTTTGCCCAGTTGTCCGCCACCGAGAATCCCCAGTTTAAAATCGGAAGAAAAATAATTCATGGTGTAGTTGTATGTTTGAGCAAAGATACTTTATAATCATTAAATCCGAAAATTCTATTTTATTTTGTTCACTAATTCTAGGGCATTAATTATTGCTTTTAATACATTTTGAGCGCTTTTCTTGTGAAATTTACTTAAAAGTACAAAATAATGTCCATTTATCAATTGTCAAATTCGAATTCTGTATCTTTGCACATTATTTTAAACACGAAAATAATGATACAACTTCACGATAAACAATTTGTTCCGTTTATTTCCGCTAAAGAAATTGATTTTGCCATTGCTAAAATGGTTGCACAAATCGAAGATGATTTTGCTGATGAAACTCCGGTATTTGTAGGTGTTTTGAATGGTGCTTTTATGGTCGTTTCTGATTTTATGAAACTTTATAAAAAACCTTGCGAAGTATCTTTTATAAAAATGGCTTCTTATGAAGGGACTTCTTCAACAGAAGAGGTTAAGCAATTAATTGGGTTGAATCAGGATTTAACAGGACGTACGGTTATAATAATAGAGGATATTGTCGATACCGGTAATACTTTGGTAGAACTGAAGGCATTATTCAAAAAACAAAATGTTAAGCATTTTAAAATAGCCACTCTTTTCTTTAAACCAGAAGCGTACACAAAAGACATCAAAATAGATTATGTTGGAGTCAGAATTCCAAATAAATTTATCGTAGGATTCGGATTGGATTATAATGGTTTAGGAAGAAATTTACCCGAAGTATATAAATTAAAAGAATAACTACACAACAACATGACTAACATTGTTTTATTTGGAAAACCAGGAGCTGGTAAAGGAACTCAAGCCGAGTTTTTGAAAGAAAAATACAAATTAACACACATATCCACTGGAGATGTATTTCGTTTTAATTTAAAAAACGATACTGAACTAGGCAAACAAGCAAGAGTGTATATGGATGCCGGTGATTTAGTACCGGATGAACTGACTACTAAAATGCTTATCGATGAGGTAAATAAACACCCGGACACAAACGGAATTTTGTTTGACGGCTACCCAAGAACAATTTCACAGGCTGAAGCATTGGATGCTTTTCTTGAAACAATTGGGTCTAAAGTTGCTGCAACAATTGCACTTGAAGCGGATGATGAAATCTTAATTCAAAGATTATTGGAAAGAGGAAAAACAAGTGGTAGAATAGACGATCAAGATGAAGAAAAAATCAGAAATCGCTATCAGGAATACAATGAGAAAACAGCTCCTTTAATGGAATATTACCAGGGGCAAGGCAAATTTCGTGCAGTAAACGGAATAGGTTCAATTGCTGAAATTACTCAAAGAGTAAGTAATGTGATTGATAACTTATAGGAGCAATTCCAGCTGTACATTGCAAGTCCTCGCTAAAAAAAATATTTTTCTAAGCCCTAAAAGGAGCTCCCTATGGTCGCTCTTTTATGACAAGAAAAGCTAATTTTTTTTATCTGCGGGCTTTTCATTTCCATCTGGGCTAAAATCCAAGGGGTCGATTGATGAAAGCAAGTAGTGAAAAAACAAATTTTGATACATAAACGAATCAACTAAAAAATTGGAAATAGTAATAATATTTTTTCTAATACTGTTAAATGGCGTTTTCTCTATGTCTGAAATCGCATTGATTTCAGCAAGAAAAAATAGATTAGAGACAGCAGCAAAAAAAGGAAATAAAAGTGCCAAAATTGCTTTGGATTTGGCTAATTCTCCTAATAAGTTTTTGTCAACAGTGCAAATAGGAATTACCTTGATTGGGATTCTTACCGGTATTTACAGTGGAGATAAAATCACCAAGGATGTAGAAACGTTTATTAAAGGATTTGAAATGCTAATACCCTACGCGCATCCGTTAGCGGTAGGAATTGTAGTTGTAATATTGACTTTTTTCTCTCTTGTTTTGGGAGAATTATTGCCTAAAAGAATAGGTTTAAATCATCCTGAAGCAATAGCCAAAGCTGTGGCATTACCCATGAAAATTGTTTCAATTGTTACCGCGCCATTTATTTGGTTGTTAACTCATTCAACGGATTTCTTATTGAATATTTTACAAATAAAACCCACTGCTGATGGTAAAGTAACCGAGGAAGAAATAAAAGCGATTATCAAGGAAGGTACTGAAGGGGGAGAAGTACAGGAAATAGAACAAGATATAGTGGAACGTGTTTTTCATATTGGGGATAGAAAAATAAATTCTTTAATGACCCATAGAAAATCAGTAATGTTTTTGCCATTACATTCGAACAAGGAACAAGTTAAAGATTTTATGCTTAAAGAATTGCATTCTATTTATCCTGTATATGGGGATAACTATGATGATATTGTAGGCGTTGTAAACCTGAAAAATATTTTTGCTCATTTCGAAAATAAAAATTTCAATCTCGCAGATATAATGACGGAAGCTCCTTTTATGATGGAGCAAACGACCGCTTATAGAGCTCTTGAAAACTTCAAAAAAACAGGTATTCATTACGCATTTGTTTCTGACGAATATGGTGTTTTTCAAGGTGTAATTACTTTGAATGATATTTTGGAGGCTTTAGTAGGTGATGCCTCTGATTTTTATAAGGATGATTTTAAATTAATTGAAAGAGAAGATGGTACGTGGTTAGTAGATGGGCATTATTCACTACATGATTTTCTGACTTACTTTGAATTAGATGAGTTGATAAATGATTATGAAGTAACTACGGTGAGCGGATTAATAATGACTGAACTTTCTCATATTCCTAAGCAGGGTGAGAAATTAGTTTGGCAGAAATTTGAGTTAGAAGTCATTGATATGGATGGCGTGAAGATAGATAAAGTGATGGTGAAAGCATTGCACATGTAAAAATAGTTTATAGGATTGAAGAACTCAAAATGAGTACTGAAACTATAGTTGAAATTGAATATTAGAAAAGATGACTGAAGGGAATTTTGTAGATTACGTTAAAATATATGTTTCTTCCGGAAAAGGGGGAAAAGGATCTACGCATTTGCATAGAGAAAAATTTATTGAAAAAGGTGGTCCTGATGGTGGTGATGGTGGTCGTGGTGGACACGTTTATTTAGTGGGTAACAAAGGTCTTTGGACTCTATTTCATCTTAAATTTGCCCGACATATTAAAGCCGGTAATGGCGGTGATGGAAGTGGGGACAGAAGTACTGGTGCTGATGGAGATGATAAATTTATTGAAGTGCCATTAGGAACTGTTGTAAAAGACAAAGAAACCGGAGAAATTTTGTTTGAAATCACCGATGATGGCGAAAAACAAATTCTTTCCAGAGGAGGTAAAGGCGGTTTAGGAAACTGGCATTTTAGAAGCTCAACGAATCAAACTCCTAGATATTCTCAACCGGGTTTGCCTGGAGCTGAAATGGATGTGATTTTAGAATTGAAAGTTTTGGCCGATGTCGGTTTGGTAGGTTTTCCCAATGCAGGAAAATCAACATTGTTGTCTGTACTGACTTCTGCTAAACCAAAAATTGCAGATTATCCTTTTACAACCTTAAAACCCAATCTTGGAATCGTAGCGTACAGAGATTTTCAATCTTTTGTAATTGCTGATATTCCTGGAATCATTGAAGGTGCTGCCGAAGGAAAAGGTCTCGGACATTATTTCTTACGTCATATTGAACGTAATTCAACATTATTGTTTTTAGTTCCCGTGGATACGCCAGATATAAAAGCGGAATATGATATTTTAGTAAACGAATTGACAAAATACAATCCAGAAATGCTTGACAAAGAGCGTTTATTAGTGATTTCAAAATGCGACATGCTCGATGATGGGTTGAAAGCAGAATTAAAAGTGGAATTAGACGTTGCTTTCAAAGATATCCCTTACATGTTTATCTCTTCGGTTGCTCAACAAGGTTTGACCGAATTGAAAGACAAATTATGGAAAATGTTGAATGACTAACACTTTATAATTTTATACTAAAAGGTGCTCTGAAAAGGGCACCTTTTATTTTTCATGATTCAGTTTGGATCATAAGTGTCAAATAAAAATTGCAAGGTTTCAGGAATATTGTTCGCTTGTATTTTTGGATATTTTATATTGGAATCGAGCCAGTTTTCTATCATCAAATAAAAATCATCACCCACATCATAAAGAACTGGTACACCCATTTTTTTGAGCGCCGCTGCATTGCATTCTTGTTCATAGTGCTTACGAATAGGTATAGAAAGTATTTTTTTTTGTAAATATAGTGCCTCAGCTGGCGTTTCAAATCCTCCACCAGTTATAATTCCTTCGCAATTTATGAGGCTTTTATTGAAGTAATCTTGATTTACGGGAAAATACGTTATGTTTTTAATAGTATGCTTGGTTTTCACATCATTCAAAAACCAATGAAAGGAATAATTAGGCAGTTTATTGAATGCTTTTTCTAAACATTCTTTTTGAAAAGAAGGCAAATAAACGGTAATGTGACCTTTGTTTTTAGGTACGGCATTTACAATTTCATCTTTGATAATTGGCGGTCGTATAAAGGAGTCGTATTTGTTAAAATGCAATCCAATATATTGAGGAGAAGGTGCATAATGTTTGAGAATAATTTCTCCCATAATGCTCTTTTTTTCTGGTCTGGGAGTCAAAGGGGATATAAAACTGGCTTGATGACCAAATTGAAGCGAATGCACTTTTTGTAATTTGCATGCCAGAGAAGTAATCGAATCAAAATCATTGATGATTACATCATAGTTTTTTAGTGGCAAAGAATTTGCATCTTTATATATTTGGTTTGGTTTAATGTTTTTGGCAATATCCCAATAATTCAAACCACCACATTTACTGTAATGTAAGCTACAGCCATTACTTTTGAATTTTATAGGCAAATTGACATCCAGACTGGCATTGTTGCCACTCATAAAAAAATCAACTTCACCAAATTTTTGTAAATAAGGGTGCAATTGAATCGCTCTACTGATATGTCCATTACCTGTTGCTTGAATAGCATAAAATATTTTCATTACTCTATATTTTGATTTTTAAGGATGCTTGTTGTTTTTTGAATGCGCTTTTAGAAAAGAATTTTGTTGACAATATCATGAACTATTTTTTCCTCTAGGGTGTCATGGTCCTTGTAGTGTTCCGCTTTATAATGATAAAGGCTCCACTTTTCTTTTTTGTATTCTAAGGCGGTGAGGTTTTCAACCCAATCTCCACTGTTTAAATACATAACTTTTCCGTGTTCGTTTTGGACTTCCTTCATTTGAGGTTTGTGAATATGTCCGCAAATCACATAACTGTATTTTTTTTGAATGGCTATTTCTGCAGCGGTAGTTTCAAAATTGGACACAAACGAAACTGCTTTCTTGACACTATCTTTAATCATTTTTGAATAGCTTCTTTTCTCTTTTCCTAAAAGTACTAAAACCCAGTTAATCAAACTGTTTATTAAAATCAATAAATCATATCCTTTTCCACCCAGTTTGGCTAATATTTTAGCGTAGCCTTTCGTAGAAGAGTCAAAGACATCCCCATGGAAAATCCAGGTTTTCTTTCCGTCTAAATCCAGAATTAATTTATCAGCCAATTCAAAATTCCCTAAAATAAAATCAGAGTATTTCCGTAAAGCTTCATCGTGATTTCCGGTGATATATATAACGCGGGTTCCTTGATTAGACATTTTTATAATTTGTCTCAAGACATTCATGTGAGAAGCAGGGAAATAACTTTTAGTGAAACTCCACATATCGATGATGTCTCCATTTAAAACCAAGGTTTTTGGTTGAATAGATTTTAGATATTGCAGTAATTCTTTGGCATGACATCCATATGTGCCAAGGTGTATGTCACTTATGACCACCAGCGGAATTTGTCGTTTCTTTTTCATAATTAGTTTTTACTAAAGTAATTCCTCTATGTTAGGATAACGTTTTAGGAATATTATTATATCTTTTTATTTTGTTGCTTTTATAAGCAGAACAAAATATGTTTATTACTTTAAAATTTTCTTATTTTTGAAAGATGAAAAAAACAGTGTACTTTTTTTTATTACTTCCTTTGATGATTTTGGCGCAATCCAATTTCGATAAGGGGGAAAAACTATTCAAAGAAGAAAAATTTGATCAAGCACAGTTAATTTTTGAATCTATTTTAAAAACTAATCCTCATGATTTAAAAACCATTGAATATTTAGGAGACATAGCCGGAAAAGATAAATCTTGGGATGCAGCGATTGGTTACTATAAAAAACTAAAACAACTCAAGCCTTTAGAAGCCAATTATTATTATAAATATGGGGGTGTTCTTGGAATGAAAGCTATAAATGGCAATAAATTCAAAGCGCTTGGAATGATTGATGAGGTTAGAGGTTCTTTTGAAAAAGCAATTGCGTTGAATCCAAAGCATATTGAGGCACGTTGGGCGTTAATTGAGTTGTATATACAGTTGCCCGGAATTGTTGGTGGGAGCCAGTCTAAAGCAGTTAAGTATTCTAATGAATTAATGAAACTTTCACTAGTAGATGGATATCTGTCAAGGGGTCATATTGATGAGTATTTTAGAAGGTATACTGCAGCCGAAGTACAATTTAAAAAAGCAATAGCCATAAGCGGTTCAAAAATGAGCTATCAAAAATTGGCTAATTTGTATAAAAACAAAATGAATGAGCCTGAAAAAGCTAGATTAGTTTTGGAAGAATATAAAAATAAAAAAGGATAATAAGTCAAAAATCTAATTTTGACTTTTTCGAATTCAACAACCATAAACCATAAACTAAAATGCGTACACATTTTATAGCGATCGGTGGTAGTGCCATGCACAATCTGGCCTTAGCGTTACACAATAAAGGATATCAAATTACAGGAAGTGATGATGCTATTTTTGAACCATCAAAATCAAGATTAGATAAAAAAGGGATTTTACCCGCAGAATTGGGTTGGTTCCCTGAAAAAATAACACCTGGTATCGAAGCAGTAATTCTAGGTATGCATGCTAAAGCTGATAATCCAGAGTTGTTGAAAGCACAAGAATTAGGATTGAAAATATATTCCTATCCTGAATTTCTTTACGAACAATCCAAAAACAAAACACGGGTAGTTATAGGTGGTTCTCACGGAAAAACAACCATAACTTCAATGATTCTTCATGTGATGCATTACCATAATATAGCAGTCGATTATATGGTTGGAGCGCAATTGGAAGGATTCGATACCATGGTGCATCTTACAGAAGAAAATGATTTTATCGTTTTAGAAGGGGATGAGTATTTGTCTTCGCCAATAGACAGAAGACCAAAGTTTCATTTGTACCAACCGAATATTGCTTTAATTTCTGGTATTGCTTGGGATCATATCAATGTTTTTCCTACGTATGAAAATTATGTGGAACAGTTTGAAATTTTTATTGGTAAAATTACCAATGGTGGAATTTTAGTTTACAATGTAGATGATTCCGAAGTGAAACGTGTTGCCGAAGCCGCTATAAATCCAATCCGAAAATTAGCGTATCATACCCCAAAATATACCGTAAACGATGGTGTTACACTTCTCGAAACTCCGGAAGGCGACATGCCAATAGAAGTTTTTGGAGCGCATAATCTTAATAATTTGGCTGGAGCCAAATGGATTTGCCAAAATATGGGCGTTGATGAAGCTGATTTTTACGAAGCAATTGCAAGTTTTAAAGGCGCATCAAAGCGATTAGAAAAAATCGCTGAAAGTAAAACTAAAGTGGCGTATAAAGATTTTGCCCATTCACCAAGTAAAGTGGCGGCAACTACAAGAGCTGTAAAAGAGCAATATCCAAATAGAACTTTAGTGGCTTGTTTAGAATTGCATACCTATAGCAGCTTGAATGCTGAATTTTTAAAAGAATATGAAGGCGCATTAGAGTATGCCGATAAAGCAGTTGTTTTCTATTCTCCAGATGCAGTAAAAATTAAGCAGCTGGAAGAAGTGACTTATGAACAAATAGCAAATGCATTCAACAGAAAAGATTTAATTATTTATACCAATCCAAAAGATTTTAAAAACTATTTATTCAACCTAAATCTTGATAATTCAGCTTTATTATTGATGAGTTCCGGGAATTATGGTGGATTGAATTTTGATGAAGTGAAGGAATTGATGAAATAGAAATAGCATGAATACCAAAATAGAAATTATTAAAACAACCAGTGAGAATGCTGATTTAGGCTCTCTCATTACGGCATTAGATGCGAGTTTGTGGACTCGTTATCCAGAATTAAAAACAAATTATTGGAGAAATAATATAATTGAATTTAATCCTAATGTTATTATTGTTTATCTTGATGACAAAGCAGTTGCCTGCGGTTGTTTTAAGAAGTATGATAAAAATACGATTGAATTAAAGCGTATGTTTGTCTCTCCAGAAGCACGAGGCTTAGGCTTGGCAAAAAAAATAATACTTGAGTTGGAACTTTGGGCACATAAGCTTGGTTTTTCTTGCTCTGTACTGGAAACGTTGTGTAAACAAAACGAAGCGATCGGATTATATCAGAAAATGGGCTATACAATTATAGATAATTATGAGCCATATATAGGTTTAAAAAATAGTATTTGCATGCAGAAACAAATTTAAATCATAAGTGAATGGCCGAAAATTCCTTTTTTCCTATTACCAATTGGTCCGAAGATGACAAGCCACGAGAAAAACTAATGCTAAAAGGCAAAAGTGCTTTGAGTGATGCAGAATTGATTGCTATTTTGATTGGCTCCGGAAGCCGGAACGAATCGGCGGTTGATTTGAGTAAAAGGATTTTAGCAAGTGTCAATAATAATCTGAATGCGTTAGGAAAATTATCTATTTCTCAATTGACAAATTTTAAAGGAATCGGCGAAGCAAAAGCAATTTCGATTATAGCGGCTTTAGAACTTGGGAGGCGGAGGAGGTCAGAGGATGCTGTTGAGCTAACAAAAATTACTTCCAGTAAAACAATTTTCGAAATCATGCAGCCTATTATTGGTGAATTGCCACACGAGGAATTTTGGATTGTATATTTGAATAATTCAAACAAAGTCATTTCAAAATCACAACTCAGTAAAGGCGGTATAACTGGAACTTTGGTAGATGTTAGATTGGTTTTTAAAACGGCACTTGAAATGGGAGCAACAGGATTAATATTATGTCACAATCATCCCTCAGGAACATTGATACCTAGTGAAGCGGATAAACAAATTACTAAGAAGTTGAAAATTGCGGGGGATAGTTTGGAAATAAAAGTTCTAGACCATTTAATTATTATAGAAGCGAATTATTTTAGTTTTGTGGATGAAGGAATATTTTAGAAAATAAAAAATGAACAACACGAATATAAGGGATGTTTTCTTTGATTTAGATCATACGCTTTGGGATTTTGATAGGAATTCTGAATTGACATTTGAGGCTATTTTCAATAAAAATCATCCAACAATTGAAACGAAAGATTTCATTGAAAAATATGTTCCAATAAACCAGGCCTGTTGGAAGTTATATCAATATGATAAAATCACGCATGCTGAATTGCGTTATAATCGGTTGAAACATTCTTTTGATGCATTAAACTATGTCATTTCCGAGGAACAGATTGAAAGTATAGCGCAGGAATATATTCACTTATTACCTGAAAACAACCATCTTTTCGACGGAGCTTTTGAGGTTTTGGACTATTTGAAGCATAAATATAAACTTCACATTATCACTAATGGTTTTGCCGAAGTGCAATATAAAAAACTAAGCAATTCTAACATTGGAAATTATTTCCAGACGATTACCAATTCTGAAATGGCAGGGGTAAAAAAACCAAATCCTATTATTTTTGAATATGCGCTTGATTTGGCTAAAGCCAAAAAAGAAAGCAGTATTATGATTGGTGATTGCCTTGAGGCTGATGTGCAGGGCGCTCTTGATGCCGGATTGGATGCGATTTTTTTTAATGGAAGTAATGTCCAAGTGGAACAAAATATTAAGCAAGTAAATCATTTATTAGAATTAAAAAATTACTTATAAGTATGAAAAAAGCAACTTTAATTTTTTTGCTATTGGTTGGGCATTACGGTTTTTCGCAATCAGTAAATGATTATAGATCGGTGATAATTCCATTAAAATTTGATTTCACTAAAACAGAAAATCAATACCGGCTGGCAACTTTGTCAAAGTTTAATTTAAATAAGGCAGGGTTTGATGCTTATTATACTAATGAAACAATTGGTAGTGAATTCAATAACAGATGTAGTTTGCTATATTTTGATGTAGTAAAAGAAAAATCATTTTTGACTACAAAACTTCATGTCGTTTTTAAGGACTGTAACGAGAAAATTATTTTTCAATCGGTAGCAGGAATAAGTAAAGAAAAGGATTTTCAGCTCGCCTATACAGAGGCTTTAAACAAAGCATTTGTATCGGTATTGGCTTTAAATCATAAATATAATGGAACGGGAGTAGCAAATACACAACAAGCAATAACAACAGTTGCAGTTCCAGTTGCAATTCCTTCTAAAAGTAGTAATGAGACTAATCGCATTGATCAAAATAATCCGAATGTGGTTTATGCTCAACCTATAGCTAATGGTTTTCAATTAGTTGATAGTTCGCCAAAAGTGGTAATGAAAGTGTTTAAAACATCAAATGCCAATTGTTACATTGCTGTAAAAGGTAACACACAGGGTATTTTAGTTGCAAAAGACAATCAGTGGTTTTTTGAATATTATCAAAACGATATTCTTATTTCAGAAAAAATAGAGGTTAAATTTTAGATAGTTTGTTTTTGTAGAGATGCACTCTAGTGCATCGTAGCTAATTTTAATATCCATATTTATCTTTCCAACGATTTTTAAGAAATTCTCTTATAGAATTTTCTCTGGAATTATTTCCTGGTATATACAAAGGTTTTTTACTGACAGCTTCGGGCAAAAATTCTTGTTCTGCAAAATTGTTGGCAAAATCATGCGAATATTTATAATCGTCACCATATCCTAGTTCCTTCATTAGTTTTGTGGGCGCATTGCGCAAATGTATGGGTACCGGTAAATCTCCAGTTTGTTTTACGAGTTGTTGAGCGGTTCCTATAGCTAAATACGAAGCATTGCTTTTTGGAGAGGTCGCTAAGTAGATAGCACATTGACTCAGTATAATTCTACTTTCTGGATAACCTATGGTTGTAACTGCCTGAAAAGTATTATTCGCCATAATAAAAGCGGTAGGATTCGCATTTCCTATGTCTTCACTAGAAAGAATTAACATACGGCGTGCTATAAATTTTACATCCTCGCCACCTTCAATCATTCTTGCTAACCAATATACGGCACCATTTGGATCACTTCCGCGAATTGATTTTATAAAAGCTGAAACAATATCATAATGTTGCTCACCGCTTTTGTCATATAAAACGGTGTTTTGCTGGACCAATTCAAAAACTCTGTCATTAGTGATGATAATTTTGTCTTCATCAGACGCGTTTACGACAAGTTCAAAAATATTTAATAGCTTTCGTCCATCGCCGCCAGAAAGTCGCAGCAGCGCTTCTGTTTCTTTAAGTTTAATGTTTTTTGTTCCTAAAAAAGTATCTGTTTTTAAGGCACGATGCAATAAAGTCTCTAAATCAGCTTTAGTAAAAGCATTCAAAACATATACTTGGCATCTAGACAATAAGGCAGGTATAACTTCAAAACTAGGATTTTCTGTTGTTGCGCCTATTAAAGTAATCCATCCTTTTTCTACAGCCGCCAATAGTGAGTCTTGTTGTGATTTACTGAACCTATGGATTTCGTCTATAAAAAGGATTGGATTTTTTGCAGTAAACAGTCCGCCACTTTGTTTTGCTTTTTCAATAACCTCACGAATATCTTTAACACCAGAATTGATGGCACTCAAAATATAAAAAGGACGTTTTGATTCTTGCGCAATAATTTGTGCCAAAGTTGTCTTTCCCGTTCCAGGTGGTCCCCATAAAATCAAGGAAGGAATTATTCCTTTTGTAATTTGTTGTGTCAATGAGCCGCTTGGTCCTACCAAATGGGATTGACTAATGTAGTCTTCTAATTTTTGTGGTCGAATGCGTTCTGCAAGTGGTGCTTCCATTTTGTAAAATTACTATTTTTCAAACTGAACTTGTTTGAGTTTCTAATTTTTTTTGGAGCTATTTCCAGCTGTCCACTCTATCTTTTTATCTCGTTAATGAAAACGATATAAAAAGGATGCCGTTTCCATCTGGGCTAGGGTATGCATTTAAAAGTGGACTTTTATTTTTAGTCTGACAAAATAGCATTAAATTGCTTTTGGACAAATTTTTGATTTTAAAATAATCAAGAATATTAAACCTAAAGTTACCAATGGATAATCATTTTAAATTTACCAATAAAGTTATAGGGCTTCCGCTTTTTTTTGTGCTATTCTTATGGTTTGTATTTTGGCTTGAAATACGATTTGATTTTGATTTTGTTGAAAACGGGATTTATCCAAGAGAATTTTCTGGTTTACAAGGTGTGATATTTAGTCCTTTTATCCATGGTGATATTGAACATTTATATAATAATTCAATTCCACTGCTAATATTATTGGCTGCTTTGCAATTTTTTTATGCCAGTCACTCGGTAAAAGTTATAGGATTTGGAATTTTACTTTCGGGAATTATTACTTGGGTTATAGGTAGGGGCAATTACCATATTGGTGCAAGCGGTTTGATTTATGTGTTGGTTAGTTTTGTTTTTTTCAAAGGTATACAAACACAATACTATCGTTTGGTAGCTTTGTCTCTAGCTGTAATTGTCGTTTATGGTGGTTTGGTTTGGTATGTCTTTCCAAGTCCCGAGATCTCAGGTGGAAAAGCTATTTCTTGGGAGGGTCATTTGGCTGGATTGATAACAGGTTTTATCTTGTCTTTATTTTATAAAACACCAGAGTATAGAAAGTTAATTAAATACGACTGGGAAAAACCGGATTTTAATCCTTCGGAAGATAAATTTATGCAACGGTTTGATGCCAATGGAAATTTTGTAAATCTTCCTGCTCCTGAACAAACAGAGGGGTTGTCAAGCTATTATTCTTCGGATTTTCCAGTGGATTACAAAATAATTTTAGACAAAAAAAATGAATCAAAACCGGAGCCGTGATTCATTTTTTATTTAATTAGGGCAGTTGTCCTGTGGTAGGCAGAAGACGGGATTAACTTCTTTGTCTCACCGCTTCATATAGAAAAGCACCACAAGCCACTGATACATTTAAAGAACCAATCGTTCCAAACATGGGCAGTTTTGCTTTTTCATCTACAATTTTAAGTACAGATGGATTGACACCACGATCCTCTGATCCCATAATGATTGCTACAGGTTCGTTTAATGAGATGTCATATATATTTTGATCTGTTTTTTCGGTCGCTGCAACTGTCTTAATTCCGCTTGCTTGCAAAAGAAAAATAGCGTCCTTAATATGTTCTACTTTACAAATTGGAATATTAAAAACGGCTCCAGCAGAAGTTTTTACGGTATCTCCGTTTACTGGCGCTGAGCCTGCTTTTTGGACAATGATACCATTTACACCTGTACATTCAGCTGTTCTAATGATTGCTCCAAAATTACGTGCATCAGATATTTGATCTAATATTAGAAATAAAGGTTTTTTTCCGTTTTCAATAACAGATTCTATCAAAGATTCTAAATCGAAAAAAGAGATAGGAGAGATAGTTGCTACAGCACCTTGATGGTTATTAGGGGTAAGCCTGTTTAGTTTTTCAACCGGAACATACGAGAAGTTAATATTACCTCGCTTCATTACTTTCATCAAGTCTTTCATCAGTTCGCTGCTCGCTTCCTTTTGAATATAGACTTTGTCTACTGTTGCGCCTGCTTGTATAGCTTCAATTATTGCTCTTATCCCAAATATTTGGTGTTCTTTTTCCATGGCGCAAATATACAAAAAAAACCATCCCAAAAAAGAGGGCACTGAAAAAGTCCCTTGAACGACCAAAGTGAAAATAATCAAAAAAAAGATAAAACGTAGTGTTTTTAGCTTCTTTTGGCTATTATAAGACGCTATAAATCTTTGAAAATTAAATTTGAATGAAAAAAATCGGATAAATAAAATTAAAGCTTTATTTATCCGATTTTTTTTATGGTTTTTTGAAAAGCGATACTTTTTCAGTGCCCTCCCAAAAAATGGGATGGTTTTTTACAATTTAAATTTTCTGATTAATTATGAACTGGTGTCTTAGTCACAATTGTTGGAATAGGATTTGGTGTATTTGGGTTTGAGTTAATCTCTACTTGTGGATATAATAAACGCTGTGGAGTTCCTGCATAACCTGGTTTTAACTGAATAACAGCCAAATTATTTGATCTACCAAAATCATTTAAACTTTCATAATTCCCCATAAAATAAATATACCTTTCTTGAAATATTTCTCTCAATAAAGCATCTTGATTCGTAAGGGCTGCTGGGTTTTCTATTCCTCCTGAAGTAAAATCTAATATGTTATAGGCTGCATAAGAGAAACCCTCTCCATCATACCCTGAATTATCTATACCAATAGAATAACCGGTGTTTAACATTCCTCTATAATTATTATACGATGGTAAACCAGCTGCAAACGATGTTCTGGCATCAACTTCAGCAATAATTAAAAGCATTTCTCCATAGGTAACCATTGGCATTGGAGAATCACTTCCAAATTTACCATTTGTACCTCCATAATCTCCACCATAAATATTTAAACCATATGGGGAAAAATATTCTGTATTATAAGTGAAAGCGTATCTTGCAGATTCATCTGTTTTCGCATTTCCTCTATATAATGCAGCAGATGGGTCTAATAGACGTGCAGCATAACTATCGCCAGACATGTAACTGTCTCTATCGTAAACTAAGAAAGAATAAAATGGATTGAAACTTTGACCATATGAATTTCCGAATACTGTTTTGAAATCGCCATCAGCATTGTTAATACCTAATAAAGCATTTGTTTTTGCTTTAGGATAATCTTTCACATGAAGGTAGAACCTAGCTTTAAGTGAGTAGGCTAATTGTAGCCATTTACCCTGATCTCCGCTATAGTAAATATCTTTATCACTAGGAATTCCTTTTCCGGTAGTTTTAGTAAGGTTTACAATAGCATCATCCAATAGTTTTTGTACACTAGTGTAAACAGCTGCTTGAGCATCATATTTAGGAGTTAAATTGTTTCCTGTAATATCTACCTCTGAATAAGGAGCGTCTCCCCATAAAGAAATAACAGTCCCCATGCAATGGGCTTCAATAACTTGAGCAGCACCTTTTAATCTAGGGTTTGCTTCATTTCCGGCTTTTAATTCCGTGATTTTAGCCTGAGTAATACAATTTACGTAAGCATTGTTCCAACTATCATCAAATGAGGAAGCTGTTGAAGCATTCCAGTTATTTAAGGCTTGGTATTGGCGATCTTCTCCATTAGCTTGATTTAACCAGATCATAACGTCTCTGGTATTTCCACTTGTTTGAAAAAACTGATTAGCCAGAAGAATTCCTTGAAACATATTGCTTGCATTAGAGTCTGTTATATTATCAGGATCTACATTTATGTCGTTCACATAATCCGTACAACTAGACAAGGTTGTAAGCAGAAGGCATAGACTTGCTGTTTTTATAAAAATATTTTTCATGTTATTAGAATTTTAAGTTTACACTAAATAATAGTGATTTAGAGTTTGGACTGTTGAAATATTGTAATCCTCTTCCGTTTGAACCTCCAGTTAAATTGGTTTCTGGATCTTGACCAAGATCTTTTGCTTCTGTCCATAACCATAAGTTTCTTCCGGTTCCGGAAAATGTGATACTTTCAACTCCAAGAATTTTTTTATCAGTAAACTTTAAGGCATACGATAAAGTAAGTTCTCTCCATTTTACCCATGATGCTGATTTAATGAATTGCTCTGCAACTGGTCCAAAACCTCCTCCGAGACTTTGATACCATGATTGGTCAAGTAAAACCGGTCCTGCTCCAAAATCGCGGATATTCCCTCTTACTGTTCCTGCAGCTATTGTAGCTCCAGCATAATTAGTTAAAGGAGCCGTTAATGTCGCTTCATTAGCCGTATCCCAGGTTCTACCAAAGTTATGTAAGGCTCCGCTCGTTCCATCCCATAAATCTCCACCAATAGAAGCATCAAATAAAGTGCTAATTGTGAAATTTTTGTATGATACAGATGTTCCAATAGCACCTCTCCAATCTGGATTCGGATCGCCTAGCACACCTTCTGCGTTAGCTACTGTAGGAAAACCATTTGAATCTAAAATCATTGTTCCAGTAGCGTCTCTGTCGAATTTCCCTCCCCATAATACTCCTAGAGGCTGACCTAGAACGGCACGAGATGATGATCCTGTAAATCCATTCAAGAATAAAGACTCAGTACCTTCTAATTTAGTTACTTTATTTGTGTTTTTACTCCAGTTTCCAAACAAAGTCCATTTTAAGGATGAAGAAGAAGGAAGGATGCTAGCATCAAATTCTAGTTCGATTCCTTTATTTTGTATTGTTGCAAAATTACCATATAGTGAGCTAAAAGTAGAACTACCATTTAATGGTACATCGACTAGTAGGTCTTTAGTCTCGTTTGAATAATAAGTAGCATTCAATTTTATTCTATTAAAGAATTCTAAGTCAGCACCTACTTCAAATTCTGTTTTTATCTCCGGTTTTAAATTTGGATTTCCTCCTGTCGCAGATCTTTGAAAAGACCCATTATAGGCGCCTGAATCATATGCGGCGTCATAACCTTCAGCACCAACTGCTGAGTTGAAATAAGTCACGCCTGCATAAGGTCTAGGTATAGAGGCTATTTGTCCAAATGTTATTCTTAATTTACCGTCGGTCAGGATTTCACTTTCTAAATTTTTAGAAAATTTATAAGCAAATTCTGCAGTAGGATAAAAATATACTTTTAAATTTGGATCATAAGAAGATGACGTTTCAAAACGTCCACCTAAAGTTAAGTATAGATACTCTTTGTAATCAAATGCTGTTGAAAAATAAGCTCCACTTAATTTTGAATAAGTTCTGTCCAAAAAGGTCGTTTTGTCGTTGAGTAGTGCATTAGTATAAGAAAAGTTATCAGCATCAACTAGGAAATTTTTGTATGAACCTCCTCTTTGATCGTATTTCGTTTCAGCAAAATTGAAACCTACTAAATAATTAAGCCCGATGTTTTCATTAACTTTCAAATCTCCCAAAGCCATCATATCCATATTATATTGCAGAAAATCAGTTACGCTTTCATTTGCACTACCGTTTCCAGCATTTTCAGCAGAATTCATAGGGAACATAGTGATTCTTTTATCACTGTAACCGTCTAGTCCAACCCTTGTTAATAATGATAACCAATTGTTTACATCATGTTTTAATTCAAACCCTGCTGTATATCTTTCAACAGTATTTGGGTTTTTTTGCACATCAGTGGTCCATAGAGGATTGTTGTAGCTTGGATTTAAATCGCCATCAAATGTCCCTGTGTCTTGTCTGTAAGCTCTCTGGCTGTTAAAAGAAGGGACTCCAGTTGCGGTGTAGTTTGTTCCGATGAAATCGCGATTGTCGAAATCTGCGGGTGTTCTATAAAGGCCTAAAAATAATCCACTTAGATTGGAACCAGTTTGTATTCTATTCGAATTAACAGATGAAAAACTAAATTTACTTTTAAAAGTTGTTTTCTCTGCAATTGTAGATTGAGAGCTGAAGTCTAAACTAGTTCTTTCATAATCAGATTTTCTTACAATCCCGTCTTGTTTAGTACTTCCTACACCAAGATAAAAATTTGTGTTTTCTCCACCACCACTAATACCTATGTGATTGTCTGTTGAGAAACCATCTCCAATTGCAGAATCCATATTTGAATCATTGAAATTAGCAGTGCTCTTTTTTCCTCCAGTGGCAATAGGATAGATTGTGTTACCGTTATTGGATACAAAATAACGACCAGTGGTATTAAAAATATCAGCTCCACCAGCTCTTGTTGAGATTTTATCCCCAAATGAGTTTGAATTATTTCTTGTCCATTTTCCTTTTGTACCTTGGCCATAAACATCTTGAAGAGACATTCTGACATTTGCTTTGTCGAAAGAAACAGTTGAACTTACATCAACAGATATTTTTCCTTTTTTTCCTTTTTTGGTTGTGATAAGAACAACTCCATTTGAAGCTCTATATCCCCAAAGTGCAGCAGCAGATGCACCTTTTAATATTTGTACAGAAGCAATATCGTTTGGATTAATGTCATTCATTCTACTTTGTTGTCCTACACCATCAACAGTACTACCTAGTTCGTCACTAGAAATTGGTATACCATCAACTACAAATAAAGGTTGTGTTGAACCTGTAATAGAATTTTGTCCTCTAATTTGAATATAAGCCCCAGATCCAGGGTCTCCAGAATTGGAAACAATACTTACGCTAGATGCTTTAGCAGACAGTCCTTTTAAAAGAGAAGTTTCTCCAGAATTGGTAAGGATGTCGCCTTTTACTTTAGAAAAGGCTGATGCATTTTGACTTTTTTTAACTTCAACTCCTAAGACGTTAATAACAACCCCTTCAAGTTCTAAGGCGCCACTTGCTAATTTAACATTAACTGTAGTCGAATTAGCGGTAACTTCTTGAGTTTTCATCCCGATGTAACTGAAGATTAAGATTTGGTTTGGTGTTGCTTTGATAGAATATTTTCCGTCAAAATCAGATTGAGTTCCAGATTGAGTTCCTTTTACTAATACGCTGACACCCGGTAAAGGCATTCCTGTATCGTCAGAAATAACACCTGAAACAGCTCTTTCTTGCGCAAAAGTTAATTGCGCTATTAGCACCACTAATAGTACTAAGAATCCATTGAACTTTAGTTTCATTTTTAAATATTTTGAATTAGTGTATCAAAAATCTTAAATATTTGTTAACTATCCTAATAAAAACTTAAATTTCAACGATTTTATTGACAAAAAAACGGATTCGATGAGTTTGAAATGTTTTTTTTTAAGAATAAATTTCTGTTGAGCGGATTTTTTTTTAACTCTTATAGAGAATAATTAAGAATGCTACACTGATAAAGTTGGAAATACGAAGTGTTTGGTTTAGGAGCAATTACAAATTGGTTTTTAAGAAGGTTATTCAGTCGATAGCGGAAGTTTTTTGCTTTTTAATAGATTAATGCTGTGAAGCTACTTTGACTGTTAATAGTAAATCTGCTTTAAGTGGGTGTGTGATTTAATAGATCTGAAAGTGGATTTAAAGAGTAATGTAATAGAGGTCTTTGATAATTTCAATTACTACTATTGTCATTGAATTTGTATTCAGGAAGGAAGTAAAGGATCTATAGGCAAAATTTAATGCACAAAAAATATCTGTAAAAAGAAAACCATCAGCGAAAGCTGATGGTTTTTAAAAGTTTAAAACTTTTTATTTACAAGAAGCTTCCTTCTTTGTAAACTATTCCGAAAGAATTAGTTGTAATTGTGTTTACAGTTGTAGTATTTACATCTCCAACTTTAATCATTCCGTATGAAGTTACTGCAGTAGCGCCAGTACCTCTAACTATTTTGTAAAGAACAATATCGTTCTTAGCCAAACCAATTAATGAAGTTACTTTTGTACCTGCATTATAATCTGCTTGAAGTTTAAATAAGTCTGCAGTATCATAAGGAGTACTATTTGATTTTACGAAATCAATTACAGTAGCACCTTCTTTAGCAATACCAAATGGAGTTTTGAAAACAATTTCGCCGTCTGTTGTGTTTGAATTAGCATAAGTCAATCCAGTTTTTAAACTGAATTTGTTAGATGTTGAGTCATCAGAAAGTGTCGCTGCTTTTTCATCTCCTAAAGTTTGAGTTACAATCTTAACTTTAGTAGTGATGTAATCAGTTTGTGTACCAGCAGTTACAGTAAATCTATAAGTGATTACGTCCCCAATTACTAATCCTCCATAAGTTGAATAGGGTATTGCAGCAATATCTACAGTTTTAGTTTTAGTGTCTAGTACTGTAATAGCTACAGGAAGATTTCCGGTAGTAATAACTCCAGCAGCTGTAGTTTTTGTCCATTGTCCCACTATACTAGTAAGCTTTGCTGCTGTTTTTGTAACTACAGCAAATCTGAGTTTAACTGGTGTAGGATCGTTTAACTTGAAACTTGAAACACCACTTGTGGCATTAGTTACAATATTGCCGTTCGCATCAAGAATCTTCCAAACAATTCCTTTTCCAACAGTTTGTATATAAGGTATAGTAGTAACTGTACCGTCAGAAAAAGTAGAAACAATAGCTAATTGAAATGTTCCCGTAGTTCCTGTGTTTCCAGCACTAGCTGTTGGGAATACATCAAAACTGCCTAAAGTAGATGTGTTGTATGTTGCTGTTTTACCATCTGCTGCTATTACTGCATCTGAAACTTTAGCTCCTAGTATAATTGCAGCGCTGGAATTTGCAGCTGTGTTTTTATAGATCTCGATTTTACTAGCACTTACTCCTTCTTTTGTTTGTATGGCTAAAGGAATAAGGTAAGTATTGTCTAGACGGCTGATGCTACCCGGAGTAGCTACTCCGGCTCCAGAGACACTTCCGCCTGCTGAAAGCATCTCTAGTTTCTCATCTGGAGAACAAGATGCAAAAGACACGATTAATGCCAGTGCAACAATTTGTTTTATATATTTTTTCATTTTTATTATTTTAAATATTAGTTTTTATCCCAGAAGATTTTTGATGTTAATTTATCTCCACCTGTAACTTTTGCAGCAGCAGCAGCTACATTTGTTGCATTAACAGTAGCTTCACCAGCAGGATAAGTTAATCTTGTAGGAACAGATTTTATATCGTTATAAGTTGTGGCAGGAACCATTAATACTGGAAAATCTAATCTTCTCCATGAATCCCATGCTTCAAAACCTCTATTATATAAAGCAATCCAAGCTTGTTCTCCAATACTTTGTTTCCAAGCTGCTGTTGATGATCCGTTAAAAGGATTAGCTAATAAATAAGCTGCAGATTCAACTGTGGATACACCCCAGCTATCCATAGAAGCAATAACAGCACTATTATAATGAGTTGCAGCTACTCCCGCAGCGGCAACACCTCTTGCAGCGGCTTCAGCTAACAAAAATTCTTGTTCACTGTATGCAAGTATAGTTCCTGGGAAAGTTGGAGCTAAAAGTGTATTATTTACAGTAGAAAAATTAGTGTAACTATTAGATGAACCATATATACCTCCTTTGTACGTAGTCGTACCAGGAGCAAATGTGAAATATTTAGCTCTTCTAGGATCAGCTAATGCATTTAATTTATTGACAAATGTATCAGCGATAACAAAATCTTTTCTTCCACTTGCAACTAGATCCACGTATAATGGGTTTGCATTAGGTTGTGAACCTAAATAGTTCAAGTTAGCGTCGTCACTATTGCTTGTCATAACTCCTGCATTAATAGCAGCTGTTGATTGAGCAGAAGCGTAAGCGGCATCTACGTCAGACATATTTACAGCAAGTCTTAATCTAAGAGTGTTAGCAAATTTTTTCCATTTTGCAGTATCACCTCCATATATAAGATCAGCAGAACCAAAGCTAGTTTCTGATGTAACTAATTTAGCTTGAGCTGCAGCTAATCTTGCAATAAGATCTTTGTATATCGTTTGTGCATCATCATACTTTGGTAGTGGATGACCTTCAATATCCAAAGCTTCAGAATAAGGTATATCTCCAAAACTATCTACTAAAACACTAAAAGTGTAAGCATTCATAATTTCAATGATTGCTTTTTTATTAGCCACAATTGCAGCTTCACTTGCAGTAGGGGTAATAACTTTGTTTAGTAAAATATCAGACTCTTTGAAATCTCTCAGAACATCTCTATAAAGAGTTGTAAAGTGAGTGTCAGGGATAGGTCTTGTAGTCAAATTGTATTGACTTTCATCTGGATAGGTAGTTTCTGTCCATTGTTGCACTAACATTCTGAAAACGTTTCTGTTTACAGAAGAGTTTACCATTTGGTCTGCTAAAGTTTTTTGAGCATTTGTAAATAAAAACTCCGGTTTAGCAGATGTTGGGTTTTTTGTATCTGTATTTAGTCCGGTTATATCATCAGTACATGATACGGTCAGCGCTAAAAACGAGATTAATAAAACTATTTTTTTCATAATTTAAAATTTAAATGTTACGTTAACACCAACGTTTCTTGTAGTTGGTAAAGAACCTATGGAGTATCCTGAAGAAGAAGCACTAGCACTTAATCCACTTTCTGGGTCAGCGTATGGAAGGTTTTTGTCTATTATCCATAAATTTGAACCTACTATACTAAATTTCATTTCTTGAAGATTCATTCTTGAAACTAGAGTAGTTGGTAAAGAATAAGTAATATTTACCTCTCTTAACTTAATGAATGAAGCATCATAAACGAATGCTTTATTTGGTGCTCTTCTGTATCCTGATATGTTACCGTATTGGTCAGGAGCCGAAGTTCTTATTGTATTTGCTGTTCCGTCGGCTTGTACTCCTGGTAAAATGATACCGCCACCATTAGCAATAGTATTTCTAATTGGGTTACCCAAATCATTAGTACCTGCAGTAACATCATATAATCCTGTAGCTAAACCATAAGACTGGTCAAGAGAGAAAATATCTCCACCTTTTTTCATGTCAATTAAGAATCCGAAAGATAAGTTTTTGTAAGTGAATTTGTTGCGAATACCACCTAACCAATCAGGATTAACATCGCCAATTACATTATTTGCAGATGCATTAAGTACATATCTACCATTTGTACCAACCACCTTTTCTCCATTTACGTAAGTAAAGTCAGTTCCTTTAAGCACACCGTACGGTTGTCCTAATGAAGCATTTAGAGTTACACCACCTTGAAAGGAGTTTAATCTTAAGTTTTCAATTCCTTCAGCTAGTTTGGTAACTTGATTTTTGTTTTTAGACCAGTTTACAAAAATATCCCAAGCGAAATCTTTTGTTTTAAAAGGAGTAACGTTAAATTGAACCTCGATACCTTTGTTTTCTACAGTTGCTGCGTTAATGTATCTTGAACTGTTTCCAGTTGCAGTAGAAAAAGGAACTTGGAAAGCTTCTCCGTTATTTACGTTTTTGTATGCACTTACGTCAAAACCAACTCTTCTGTTTAAAAATTGCATTTCTAAACCAATTTCTTGAGTATTAGTTTTTACTGCTTGTAAGTTTGGATTGTTTTTAGTACCTGCAACAGAATACTGTTGGTTAGAACCAAATGGGTCATTCTTTATATAAGTATCTACTAAAGATAGTCCAGGAGTTCCTAATGGGCTCTCAGAGTAACCTGCTCTAATTTTACCAAAACTTAACCATGGTTGGTTGATATGGCTAGTAAATACATAACTTCCAGAAGCAGAATAGCTCCAGATTGCATTTGCTCCTACTGGTAAGCTAGAAAAAGCGTCTCTTCTTGCCGTTGCATCTACGAAAAAGAAGTCTTTAAACCCTAAAGATACAGATCCGTAATAACTATTAATTCCTTGGTTAACTTCTGCTTCCAAAGGAAAAGGAACAGTTTGAACAGAATTTGATAAACTGAATAAATCTGGTACGATAAGACCACCTTGAGTAGAATTTAAAGTAGAGATGATTCTCGTTCTAACTGCAGTACCTCCAGCAACACCATTAAAACTAATGCTTTCAGAAAGGTTTTTCTTGAATGTTAAGATGAAGTCATAATTTTGTTCAGAAAAAGATCTTTGGTATTTTTGGTAACCAGAAGTTTCGTCTAATCTGTTTATTCCAAAAAGACCTGCGATAGATCCGAATGCTCTTCTCTCTTCACGTAATTCGCTATAGGAATCAGTAGATATTTTTGCTGTAGCAGTTAACCACTCAGCAATTTTATAATCTAACTTAGAGTATCCGATAAAACGGTTTCTTTCGTCAGATTGAAAGTTTTTATTTCTGATGAAATAAGGGTTGTCCCAGTAGATTTGAGTCAAGTCATCCGGGTCAGTGTAATTCCAGTTGATATTTTGTCCACCAGATCTTTCGTAAACTTGTTTCAATTCTTGCACGTCAACGTTAGTTTGCCACCATTGACGGAAATTTGACATGATATTCTCATTATATCCGGTTGAATTTCTACCTTTTGTGTTTTGAGCATTGTAGTTAGCAAAAACACTTGCAGATAATTTATCAGAAAATTTGTGATTAATTTTAGCACTAATGCTATTTTTCTTCATATCACTGTTTGGAAGAATACCTGTTTGTTTAGAATTGGTGTAATTCAAAACAAAATTAGTAGTGTCATTTCCATCTTCTAACGAAACAGAGTTGTTAAATGAAGTACCTGTTTGGAAGAAAGTAGTTGGATCATTTTTAGCCGCTACCCATGGAGTAGCTTTTCCAAAACTGTCAGAATAAGGAGTAAAAGCGTTCCAGTTGTAAACCATTAATGTAGGATCAAATGCAGCTCCATAAGAAGCATCTTCCGAAGTAGGAACTACCAAATCATCAATACCATCTCCGTTAATATCTCTTTCTAAGAAGAATCCAGATGCATCTTCATAAAAAGGGCCATAACCTGCTCCGTATTTATCCTGATATTTAACAAAAGTTGATTTGTCAATAGTGCTTCCAACAAATTCAGAAGAAACAGTTATACCCAATCCTTTTTTTGCTCTACCTTTTTTAGTTGTAATCATTACAACTCCGTTACCACCTAAGTAGCCATATAATGCAGAAGCCGCTGCTCCTTTTAATATATTTACACTTTCGATGTCTTCCGGATTGATGTCCATTGCATTATTACCATAATCATACGTTCCACCTGCTCCTCCAGCTTGGTTTCCTGTACCACCTGTTACTAACGAGTTGTTTATCGGCATTCCGTCAATAACAATAAGCATTTCGTTACTACCTGTTAAACTTTTAACCCCTCTAGATACAATACTAGATGAACCACCAAAGTTGTTGTTTCTTTTGATATTAACACCTGCTACTTTTCCGGAAAGTTCGTTGATGAAATTCCCACTTCCTGCACCGGAATTTAAATCTTCGGATTTAACCTCTTGTGTAGCATAACCTAGAGATTTTTTTTCTCTTTTAATTCCTAAAGCAGTTACAACAACTCCTTCAAGTTCTAATGCGTCACTCGCTAATTTAATATTAACATTTGCAGAACTTGCTACTCTTTCTTGGGTTTTCATCCCAATGTAGCTAAAAATCAAGACTTGGCTTGGTGATGCTTTGACAGAGTATTTTCCATCAAAATCAGTTTGTGTTCCAGATTTAGTTCCTTTTACTAACACGCTCACACCTGGTAAAGGTAGTCCTGCATTGTCGGAAACAGTTCCTGAAACGGCTCTTTCTTGCGCAAAAGTTAGTTGCGCCACAAGTACTACTAATAGTACTAAGAATCCATTGAACTTTAGTTTCATTTTTAAATATTTTGAATTAGTCTCGCAAACTTCATAATAATTTGTTAACTTTCCTAATAAATGCATTTCTTTTTTAATCGTATTTTAAAATTTAACATTATAACAAATGTGAACTATAGTGTTATAAAATGTTAATTTACTGTTATTATTTTTGCCGTTTGCAAAAGCTAGATTTAATAAACCATTTTTGGTTAGAAGTCCTAAACCTAGTCCTATTGATAATAGTTTTTGTTTTTGAGAATCTATTTGAATAAATGTTTTGTCTTGAGTTAGTCCAAAATCTATGATGGAATGAATGTACAGGCTGGGGGATAATGTGTGTCTGTATTCTGTTAAAATTGTTGTTAAAAAATTTGCTTGAAGACTGTTTTCTTCAAATCCTCTTATAGAGCTAAATCCGCCAAAGCGGAATAGTTCATTTATTATATATTTGTCGCTTTGTAAGTAGTAATTCTGGGATTTTACCTGAATGCTGTTTTTTTTATCGAGATAAAAATTATGCGATGCTAGCAGGTCAATGTAGAATTGTCTGTTGAGTCCAATTTCTTCCGCTTGATTTTTTGTTTCTCTTTTTCCAAATCCTACATTGAGTGAGATAAAAGTCTTTTTTGTGAATAGTAAACTGGTGTTGTCTTTTTTTGTGTATTCAAAATTTAAAGTGGCAAATGAATTTTTGTAGTCGCTTAATTGTTTACTGTTTGTGTTTTGAATATCGCTGGATTCAGTGGATTGGTATCCTAGGTAAATGCGACTACTGTAATTTAGGAAGTAGCCTAGGTCAATTGCTGTTTTTGTGTTTTGGTAGGTGCTGTCTTGTTTGAAAATATTAATTTGTGCTTTCAATGCTATCGGGCTTTTAAATAAATAGGGTAGTTCAAGAGTGGTCTTAAATGTTTTTTGGTTGTTTCCGTCAGTTTTCCAATAGAGAGAAAATAGTTCTCCTGTGTGTAGCGTGTTTTCTAAAGTTATATCCAAATAGCCATTGAATGTTATGTTTTTATTTTCGTTATTTGAAAAGCCAATAAATCCGTCAAAAATATTTGATTTTCTTTTCTCAAGATATATATAGGCTTTGGTAGTGTCTTTTGCAAATAAAATTTCAGGATATTTTAGCTGTTTTACAAATCCAAATTTTTCAAAATCATCATGAATTTGTTTAAGGATTTCTTTGTTGAAAGTTTTGTTAAGGTATTTTTTATTTATTTGTTCTAAATAACCTTTTGGGAAGTTAGTTTTTCTTCCATTTTCTGCAGTTTTAATGACAATCGAGTTTAAGATTCTTTGTTTGTCTGTTAGAAAAATTAAATCTGCAAAAATGGTTTCGTTTTTATTTTTTATGTTGTTTAGTTTGAGTTTTGCTAAAGAGAATCCTTCTTGTTCTAATTTATGGATTGTATTATTTAAAAAAACTTCTGCTTCTTCGAATGGAATTATTATTGTGTCTGATTTTGTATCGTTTGTGATTAATTTTTTTAATTCAATATTTCTACCTATATATATATGTATGTATTTTAATCTTTTTCCCAAACTTATTTTTGAATTATAGATGGAGTCTCCTTCTCTGGTATTTTCTAGTATGAGGTTTTCAATGTATCCTATTTTTGATAGTTTTTCAGATATTGTTCCTATTTCATCATTTAAGGATTTTAAATTTTTGTGTTTTGAAATGTAATTTATAGAATCAATAGTTTTTGTCTCAGAGTTGGAGCTTCCGATTATGCGTAGCTGAAAGTTTTGAGCACAACAGCTCAGACCAAGATTTAAAAACAGAAAAAAAATAAGTAAAGATTTCAAATGAATATATGTTTTAATAAAAGTACTGTAAATATCTATGGTTTGTAATAAAAATCAAACGCCAAAATAATCTTATTGAAAATTAATAGTTTAACGTTTGTAGAGTGAAAAATATTTTCTACATTTGCAACCCCGTAAAAAGCGGGAATTTAATATAATAAGAAATTTTTAGTATTAATTATGCCAACAATTCAACAATTAGTAAGAACAGGAAGAACTCAGATAACTAAGAAGAGTAAATCGGTTGCTTTAGATTCTTGTCCTCAAAGAAGAGGGGTTTGTACGCGTGTTTACACTACAACACCAAAAAAACCAAACTCTGCAATGCGTAAAGTAGCGCGTGTACGTTTGACAAATGGTAATGAAGTGAATGCTTACATCCCTGGTGAAGGACACAATTTACAAGAGCACTCGATAGTATTAGTTAGGGGTGGAAGGGTAAAAGATTTACCAGGAGTTAGATATCACATCGTTCGTGGTGCGCTTGATACGTCAGGAGTAGCAGGAAGAACGCAAAGAAGATCTAAGTATGGTGCTAAACGCCCAAAAGAAGCAAAAAAATAATTTAAAAAGTTATTCTTGTAGAAGCGCGATTCATCGCGATTATATTGGTGTGACGTTTTATTAAAAAAAAGACATGAGAAAAAGAGCGGCAAAGAAAAGACCACTTTTACCAGATCCAAGGTTTAATGATCAACTGGTAACACGTTTTGTGAACAACTTAATGTGGGATGGAAAAAAATCGACAGCGTTTAAAGTATTTTATGATGCAATTGACATCATTGAGTCTAAAAAACAAGATGCAGAGAAGCCATCATTAGAAATTTGGAAAGATGCGTTAACCAATGTTATGCCTCACGTAGAAGTACGTAGTCGTAGAGTAGGTGGAGCGACATTCCAAATTCCAATGCAAATTCGTCCAGATAGAAAAATTTCTATGGCGATGAAATGGTTAATTCTTTATTCTAGAAGAAGAAACGAAAAATCTATGGCTCAAAGGTTAGCTTCAGAATGTTTAGCTGCGGCTAAAGAGGAAGGTGCTGCTGTAAAAAAGAGAATGGATACTCACAAAATGGCA
Source organism: Flavobacterium zhoui (assembly GCF_042787235.1). Taxonomy (NCBI): domain Bacteria; kingdom Pseudomonadati; phylum Bacteroidota; class Flavobacteriia; order Flavobacteriales; family Flavobacteriaceae; genus Flavobacterium; species Flavobacterium zhoui. The sequence continues at coordinate 38,784 of NZ_JBHZPY010000011.1, read as the reverse complement.
GAAGCTAATAAAGCATTCTCTCACTTTAGATTTTAATTCATAAGAAATGGCTAGAGATCTAAAATATACAAGAAACATAGGAATTGCTGCTCACATTGATGCTGGTAAAACAACAACAACGGAGCGTATATTATTCTATACAGGTAAATCACACAAAATAGGTGAAGTACACGATGGTGCTGCGACTATGGACTGGATGGCGCAAGAGCAAGAAAGAGGTATTACAATTACTTCTGCTGCTACTACTTGTGAATGGAATTTCCCTACTACACAAGGAGTGCCTTTACCGGAAACATTACCGTATCACTTTAATATTATTGATACCCCAGGACACGTTGATTTTACTGTTGAAGTAAATCGTTCATTACGTGTACTTGACGGGTTAGTTTTCTTGTTTAGTGCTGTTGATGGTGTTGAGCCTCAATCGGAAACTAACTGGAGGCTTGCTGATCAATATAGAGTGCCACGTATCGGATTCGTTAACAAAATGGACCGTCAAGGTTCTAACTTTTTGATGGTTTGTCAACAAGTTAGAGATATGTTGAAATCTAATGCAGTTGCGATTACTTTGCCAATTGGTGAAGAAAACGACTTCAGAGGTGTGGTTGATTTAGTGAAAAATCAAGCTATTGTATGGCACGAGGAAGGTCTAGGGGCTACTTATGATATTGTGCCTATTCCTGAGGACATGATTGAAGAAGTTAAAGAATACAGATCTATTCTTATTGAGGCAGTTGCTGATTATGATGAAAATCTGTTGGAAAAATTCATGGAAGATGAAAACTCTATTACGGAGGAAGAAATCAACATAGCTTTAAGAGCTGCTACTATGGATATGGCTATCATCCCTATGATTGCTGGTTCTTCTTTCAAAAATAAAGGAGTTCAATTCATGTTAGATGCAGTATGTAAATACTTGCCATCTCCAATGGATAAAGAAGGTATCGAAGGAATTCATCCTGATGATGCTGATTTATTAGAAGAAGATCAAACTAAAATTTTACGTAAGCCAGATGTTAAAGAGCCATTCGCTGCTTTAGCATTTAAAATTGCTACTGACCCATTCGTAGGTCGTTTAGCTTTCTTTCGTGCTTATTCAGGTCGCTTAGATGCTGGTTCTTATGTTTTGAACACACGTTCAGGAAATAAAGAAAGAATCTCTCGTATATACCAAATGCATGCGAACAAACAAAACCCAATCGATTATATCGAAGCAGGTGATATTGGAGCTGCGGTAGGATTTAAAGACATTAAAACAGGAGATACTTTGTGTGATGAAAAACACCCAATTATTCTTGAGTCTATGAAATTTCCAGCACCGGTAATTGGTATTGCAATTGAACCAAAAACGAAAGCTGACGTTGATAAAATGGGTATGGCTTTGGCTAAATTAGCTGAAGAAGATCCAACATTTACTGTTAGAACTGATGAAGCTTCAGGTCAAACGATTATATCAGGTATGGGTGAACTTCACTTGGATATCTTGGTAGATCGTATGAAACGTGAATTTAAAGTTGAAGTGAACCAAGGTGAGCCTCAGGTTGAATACAAAGAAGCTTTTACAAGAAGTGCAACTCACAGAGAAACATACAAAAAACAATCAGGTGGTCGTGGTAAATTCGGTGATATCGTATTTAAACTAGAGCCAGCAGATGAAGTTGATGGAAAAGTTCCAAAAGGATTACAATTTGTTAATGCTGTAAAAGGTGGTAACGTTCCTAAAGAATATATTCCATCTGTGGAAAAAGGTTTTAGAGAAGCTATGAAAACCGGTCCATTGGCAGGTTATCAAGTAGACAGTTTGAAAGTAACTTTAACAGACGGATCTTTTCACCCTGTCGATTCTGATGCGCTATCTTTTGAGTTAGCTGCCAGAATGGGGTATAGAGAAGTTGCTAAAGCTGCAGGTGCTGTAATTCTTGAGCCAATCATGAAAATGGAAGTTATTACACCAGAAGAAAACATGGGAGATATCGTAGGTGATATTAACCGTCGTAGAGGTCAGGTAAATGACATGGGTGACAGAGCTGGTGCTAAAACTATTAAAGCAGATGTGCCATTGTCTGAAATGTTTGGATATGTTACTACGTTAAGAACACTTTCATCAGGTAGAGCAACATCTACAATGGAATTTTCGCACTACGCAGAAACTCCTGCTAATATTTCAGAAGCAGTAATCAAAAAAGCAAAAGGAAACGCTTAATCTTTAAGAAAATGAGTCAAAAAATCAGAATAAAACTAAAATCTTATGATCACATGTTGGTAGACAAGTCTGCTGAGAAGATTGTAAAAACGGTTAAGAGTACCGGTGCAGTAGTAACAGGACCAATTCCATTACCAACTCATAAAAAACTTTTCACTGTACTACGTTCTCCACACGTTAACAAAAAAGCGAGAGAGCAATTTGAAGTAATGTCATACAAGAGATTAATTGACATTTATTCATCATCATCTAAAACTATTGATGCTTTGATGAAACTTGAATTGCCTAGCGGAGTTGAAGTAGAGATCAAAGTTTAAGTAGCTTACTAGTAAGAAAAGAGCACTTTATTTAAGCGAAAATTATTTTTTAAGATTATTGCAAAAAATGTTATACATTTGCACCTCTTAAAAAATAGGATTCGCTTAAATGTTGTGTTCTATATTTATATTTAATAATTAATAATTAATAATTATGTCTGGGTTAATTGGTAGAAAAATCGGCATGACTAGCATTTTCGACGAGAACGGGAAAAATATTCCTTGTACAGTAATCGAAGCTGGACCATGCGTTGTTACCCAAGTCAGAACCAAAGGTGTTGACGGGTACGAAGCGTTGCAACTTGGTTTCGATGACAAAAACGAGAAACATTCCACAAAAGCGGCTTTAGGTCACTTTAAAAAAGCGGGAACTGTAGCTAAGAAAAAAGTCGTTGAATTCCGAGATTTCGCAACAGAACAAAATTTAGGGGATCTTATAGATGTTTCTATTTTTGCTGAAGGAGAATTTGTAGATGTACAGGGTTTATCTAAAGGTAAAGGTTTTCAAGGGGTTGTAAAACGTCACGGTTTTGGTGGTGTTGGTCAAGCAACTCATGGTCAACATAACCGTTTAAGAGCGCCAGGTTCTGTAGGAGCTTCTTCTTATCCATCTAGAGTATTCAAAGGAATGCGTATGGCTGGAAGAATGGGAGGAGACAATGTAAAAGTTCAAAACCTTAGAGTTTTAAAAGTAGTGGCTGAAAAGAACCTACTTGTTATTAAAGGATGTGTTCCTGGATGTAACAACTCTTATGTAATCATTCAGAAGTAATGGAAGCAAAAGTATTAGATTTCAACGGAAAAGATACTGGAAGAAAAGTTCAACTTTCTGATTCAGTATTTGGTATAGAACCAAACAATCACGCAGTATACCTTGATGTTAAGCAATATCTTGCTAATCAAAGACAAGGAACGCACAAGGCTAAAGAAAGAGCTGAAGTTGCGGGAAGTACACGTAAGATTAAAAAACAAAAAGGAACTGGTACTGCTCGTGCGGGAAGTGCAAAGAATCCATTGTTTAAAGGTGGTGGAACAGTTTTTGGACCAAGACCAAGAAGTTATTCATTCAAATTGAATAAAAGCTTGAAACGTTTGGCAAGAAAATCTGCTTTCTCAATCAAAGCAAAAGAGTCGAATATTATCGTGCTTGCAGACTTTGAATTTGAAACACCAAGCACTAAAAATTTCATCAACGTTTTGAAAGCTTTAGAGTTAGAAAATAAAAAATCCCTGTTTGTGTTGGGTGATGTAAATAAAAATGTATATTTGTCGTCACGCAATTTAAAAGGCTCTAGCGTAGTAAGTAGCTTAGAATTAAGTACTTACGCTATATTAAACGCTAATAATTTAGTGCTTTTAGAGAGTTCTTTGGAGATAATTGAAGAAAATTTAAGTAAATAATAGGATATGAGCATCATAATTAAGCCTATAGTAACGGAAAAAGTAACCAAAGAAAGTGAAGTTTTAAACCGCTTCGGATTTGTTGTTGACAAAAAAGCAAACAAAGTACAAATTAAGAAAGCTGTTGAAGCTGCTTATGGAGTAACTGTTTTGAGTGTTAATACAATGAACGTAAGACCGGATAGAACTACAAAATACACTAAAAGTGGTTTAATCAGTGGAAAGACTAATGCAATTAAAAAAGCAATTGTTCAAGTACAAGAAGGAGAAACAATTGATTTTTACAACAATATCTAAGATAAAATGTCAGTAAGAAAATTAAAACCTATTACCCCAGGTCAGCGATTTAGAGTTGTGAATGGTTATGACGCCATTACAACTGATAAGCCGGAACGCTCTTTGATAGCGCCGATAAAAAACTCTGGTGGTAGAAATAGTCAAGGAAAGATGACCATGCGTTATACGGGTGGTGGTCACAAGCAGAGATATCGTATTATTGATTTCAAACGTACCAAAGAAGGAATTCCTGCTACAGTGAAATCGATCGAATATGATCCAAATCGTACTGCATTTATCGCATTGTTAGCTTATGCTGATGGTGAGAAAACGTATGTTATTGCTCAAAACGGATTGAAAGTTGGTCAGAAATTAGTTTCTGGTCCTGAATCTCAACCTGAAATTGGTAATACATTACCTTTAAGTAGAGTTCCACTTGGAACTGTGATTTCTTGTATCGAATTGAGACCAGGTCAAGGGGCGGTAATCGCTCGTTCTGCTGGAACATTTGCTCAATTAATGGCAAGAGATGGAAAATATGCTACAATTAAAATGCCTTCTGGAGAAACAAGATTAATCTTGTTGACTTGTTCGGCTACAATTGGAGCGGTTTCTAATTCAGACCACCAATTAGTTGTATCAGGAAAAGCTGGTAGAACAAGATGGTTAGGAAGAAGACCTAGAACAAGACCTGTTGCAATGAACCCTGTCGATCACCCAATGGGTGGTGGTGAAGGACGTTCTTCTGGTGGACATCCACGTTCAAGAAATGGAATACCAGCTAAAGGTTATAGAACTCGTTCTAAGAAAAACCCGAGTAACAAGTATATCGTAGAACGTAGAAAGAAATAATAAGATATGGCACGTTCATTAAAAAAAGGACCTTTCGTTCATTATAAGTTAGACAAGAAAGTTCAAGAAAACATTGCAGGTGGAAATAAAGGAGTGGTTAAGACATGGTCTAGAGCTTCTATGATTACTCCAGACTTTGTTGGACAAACTATCGCAGTTCATAACGGTCGTCAATTTGTACCAGTTTACGTTACAGAAAACATGGTAGGTCACAAATTAGGAGAATTTTCACCAACTAGATCTTTTAGAGGTCATGCTGGAGCAAAAAATAAAGGTAAAAAATAAGAAGCAATGGGAGTTCGTAAAAGAGAAACAGCAGATGCGAGAAAAGAGGCTAATAAGTCTATTGCTTTCGCAAAATTGAATAACTGCCCTACTTCACCTAGAAAAATGCGCTTAGTAGCGGACTTGGTAAGAGGTCAGAAGGTAGAAAGAGCACTAAACATCTTAAGATTCAGTTCTAAAGAAGCTTCAAGAAAATTAGAGAAATTGGTTTTATCTGTTATTGCCAACTGGCAAGCAAAAAACCCTGACGCTAATATGGAAGAAGCAGGTTTATTTGTTAAAACGATTACAGTAGATGGTGGAATGATGTTGAAAAGACTTCGTCCAGCTCCACAAGGTCGTGCGCACAGAATAAGAAAACGTTCTAATCACGTAACAATCGTGCTTGGATCTATTAATAACACACAAGCAATTTAATACAAGATGGGACAAAAGACAAATCCAATTGGAAATAGACTTGGTATCATCAGAGGATGGGACTCAAACTGGTATGGTGGAAATGATTACGGTGATAAACTTGCCGAAGATCACAAAATCAGAAAGTATATCCATGCTCGTTTATCAAAAGCTAGTGTATCAAAAGTAATCATCGAGAGAACTTTAAAACTTGTAACCGTTACTATCACTACTGCAAGACCAGGTATCATTATCGGGAAAGGTGGACAAGAGGTAGACAAGTTAAAAGAAGAACTTAAGAAAATTACTGACAAAGAGGTTCAAATCAACATCTTTGAAATAAAAAGACCTGAACTTGACGCGTATCTAGTTGCTACAAGCATCTGTCGTCAAATTGAAAGCAGAATTTCTTACAGACGTGCAATCAAAATGGCTATTGCTGCTTCTATGCGTATGAACGCAGAAGGTATCAAAGTTTTGATTTCTGGTCGTTTGAATGGTGCAGAGATGGCTCGTTCAGAAGGTTTCAAAGAAGGTAGAGTTCCTCTATCAACTTTCAGAGCTGATATTGACTATGCACTTGCTGAAGCACATACTACTTATGGTAGAATGGGTATCAAAGTGTGGATCATGAAAGGTGAAGTTTATGGAAAGAGAGATCTTTCTCCGCTTGCAGGAATGGATAAAAAACAATCTGGAACTGGTGGTGGTAAAGGTGGCGATTCTCCTAGAGGAGATAGAAAACCTTTTAATAAAGGTGGAAAACCAGACGCTCGTAAACGAAAGTAAATTTTTAAACTAAAGAAAAATGTTACAGCCTAAAAGAACAAAATACCGTAAGGTACAAAAAGGTAAAATGAAAGGAAATTCTCAAAGAGGACATGAACTTTCTAATGGAATGTTTGGTATTAAATCTGTACATGAAGATGGAATGTTCTTAACCTCTCGTCAAATCGAAGCTGCGCGTATTGCTGCAACTCGTTTTATGAAAAGAGAAGGACAATTATGGATCAAAATATTTCCAGACAAACCTATCACTAAGAAACCTCTTGAGGTACGTATGGGTAAAGGTAAAGGTGCAGTTGAGTATTGGGCTGCCGTTGTTAAACCCGGAAGAATTATGTTTGAAGTTGGAGGAGTACCTTTGTCAGTTGCAAAAGAGGCGTTACGTCTTGCGGCACAAAAGCTTCCAGTAAAAACTAAATTCGTCGTTGCTAGAGATTTCGAAGCATAATCTATATTATATTATGAAACAATCAGAAATAAAAGATCTTTCTGCAGCGGAGTTGCAAGAAAAGCTTAGCCAGACTAAGAAAACATATGCTGATCTAAAAATGGCTCACGCTATTTCGCCAATTGAGAACCCACTTCAAATTAGAAGTGTAAGAAGAACAGTTGCTAGATTAGCTACAGAACTTACTAAAAGAGAGTTACAATAACTGTATTCTGCTGAAAGATGGAAGAAAAAAGAAATTTAAGAAAAGAAAGAGTTGGTGTTGTTACTTCGGACAAAATGGATAAATCTATTGTTGTTGCAGAAGTAAGAAAAGTAAAACACCCATTATACGGTAAGTTCGTGTTGAAAACTAAAAAGTATCACGCACACGACGAAAAGAACGACTGTAACATTGGAGATACTGTAAGGATTAGCGAAACGCGTCCTTTAAGTAAAACTAAATGTTGGAGGTTAGTTGAAATCCTAGAAAGAGCTAAATAATTATGGTACAACAAGAATCAAGACTAAAAGTAGCAGATAACACTGGAGCAAAGGAAGTTTTAACTATCCGTGTTTTAGGAGGTACCAAAAGAAGGTATGCCTCTGTTGGTGACAAGATTGTAGTTTCTATCAAAGATACTGCTCCTAACGGAAGCGTTAAAAAAGGAGCTGTTTCAACTGCAGTTGTTGTACGTACCAAGAAAGAAGTAAGAAGAGCCGATGGTTCATACATTAGATTTGATGACAACGCATGTGTGTTATTGAATGCTGCTGGTGAAATGAGAGGAACTCGTGTTTTTGGTCCGGTAGCAAGAGAACTTCGTGAAAAACAATTCATGAAAATTGTATCATTAGCACCAGAAGTGCTTTAATTCGTTTTTAAGATGATAAAGCTAAAAATAAAATCAGGTGACATCGTAAGAGTAATTGCTGGAGACCATAAAGGTGCTGAAGGTAAAGTATTACGTGTTTACCGTGAGAAAAACAAAGCGATTGTTGAAGGTGTAAATATGGTTTCAAAACACACGAAACCTAGTGCAAAAAGCCCTCAAGGTGGTATCGTGAAGAAAGAAGCTTCTATACAAATATCTAACATCTCTCTAATTGATCCTAAAACTAAGGAAACAACTAGAGTTGGTATTAGAGTTGAAGGAGATAAGAAAGTAAGATTTTCAAAAAAATCTAATCAAGTACTATAGTAATGGCATATATACCTAGACTAAAAGAAGAATATAAGAGCAGAGTAATTGCTGCTCTTAAAGAGGAATTCGGATACGTAAACGTAATGCAGGTTCCAAAATTGGACAAAATCGTTTTAAGTAAAGGAGTTGGTGCAGCTGTATCTGATAAAAAACTTATTGACTATGCAGTTGATGAGTTGACAAAGATCACTGGACAGAAAGCAGTATCTACTATTTCAAAGAAAGACGTTGCGTCATTCAAATTGAGAAAAGGGATGCCTATTGGAGCAAAAGTTACTTTGCGTGGAGAAAGAATGTATGAGTTTTTAGATAGACTTATTACTTCAGCTTTACCACGTGTAAGAGATTTCGGTGGTATTAAAGCTACTGGTTTTGACGGAAGAGGAAATTACAACCTTGGAGTTTTGGAACAAATCATTTTCCCAGAAATTGATATTGACAAAGTAAACAAAATTTCAGGTATGGATATCTCTTTTGTAACTACTGCAAAAACAGATAAAGAAGCAAAGTCTCTATTGACAGAATTAGGATTACCTTTTAAAAAGAATTAAGACATGGCTAAAGAATCAATGAAAGCCCGCGAGGTTAAAAGAGAAAAAACGGTAGCAAAGTATGCTGAGAAAAGAAAAGCTTTGTTAGAAGCTGGAGATTTCGTAGGTTTGCAAAAGTTACCAAAAAATGCTTCGCCAGTTCGTTTGCACAATCGTTGTAAATTAACAGGTAGACCAAGAGGGTATATGCGTCAATTCGGTCTTTCACGTGTTACATTTCGTGAAATGGCAAATAACGGATTGATACCAGGTGTTAAAAAGGCATCTTGGTAGAAAAATATTCAGACGTGAGTAATTACGTCTGTTTTTCACATTTATAAACTGGTTTCAGGTTCGATTATGTTTAATTGAAAACCAAAACCGCAAATTAATACACATGTATACAGATCCTATTGCCGATTATTTGACAAGAGTTCGTAACGCAGTGGCTGCAAACCACAAAGTTGTCGAAATTCCTGCATCTAATCTAAAAAAAGAAATAACAAAGATCTTATTTGATCAAGGTTATATCTTGAGTTACAAATTTGAAGACAACGCTGTTCAGGGTTCAATCAAAATTGCTTTGAAGTATGATAAAGATACTAAAGAGTCAGTAATTAAAGATATCCAAAGAATTAGTAAACCAGGTTTACGTAAATATTCAAGTTCTTCTACCATTCCTAGAATCCTTAACGGATTAGGCATCGCTATCGTATCTACCTCAAAAGGGTTGATGACTGGAAAAAAAGCGAAGCAATTGAACGTAGGTGGTGAAGTAATTTGTTACGTATACTAATTTAAAGACTATATAAGATGTCAAGAATAGGTAAAAGTCCGGTTGTAATCCCTGCTGGTGTAACTGTTGAAGTTGCAAATGGTATTATTACTGTAAAAGGAAAAAATGGTCAACTAACTCAGGAGTTTTCGGACGTTACTGTTACAGTTGAAGACGGTCAAGTTCAAGTAGAGCGATCGTCTGATCACAAAGACCAAAGAGCAAAACACGGTTTGTACAGATCTTTAATCAATAACATGATTATCGGTGTAACAGATGGTTTTACTAAATCATTAGAATTGGTTGGAGTTGGTTATAGAGCTTCAAATCAAGGACAAAAATTAGATTTAGCACTTGGTTATTCTCACAATATAGTTTTAGAAATTGCTTCAGAAGTTGTTTTGGAGACGATATCTGAAAAAGGTAAAAACCCAATTGTGAAATTAACATCGATAGACAAACAACTTTTAGGTCAGGTAGCTGCGAAAATCAGAGGTTTCCGTAAGCCAGAGCCGTACAAAGGGAAAGGTGTTAAGTATGTAGGGGAAGTATTAAGAAGAAAAGCAGGTAAATCAGCTTAAAAAATAAGATTATGTCATTAACAAAACCTGAAAGAAGACAACGAATTAGATTCAGAATTAGAAAAACGATCAGTGGTACTGCTACTAATCCAAGACTTTCTGTATTTAGAAGTAACAAAGAAATTTACGCTCAACTTATTGATGACGTAAACGGTGTTACTATATTGGCGGCTTCTTCAAGAGAAAAAGAAATAGGTAACGGTACGAACATTGAAGTTGCTACAGCAGTTGGAAAACTAGTTGCTGAAAAAGCGATAAAAGCTGGGATAGAGGTAGTAACTTTCGATAGAGGAGGTTATTTATATCACGGTCGTATTAAATCATTAGCGGAAGGCGCGAGAGCGGCTGGACTTAAATTCTAATATAGTATGTCTAATAGTAAATACAAGAATGTAGAGCTAGTAAAACCAAGTGGTCTTGAATTAAAAGATCGTTTGGTAAGTGTTAATCGTGTTACTAAGGTTACAAAGGGTGGTAGAGCTTTTGGTTTTTCTGCTATTGTAGTTGTAGGTGATGAAAACGGAGTTGTTGGTCACGGATTAGGAAAATCTAAAGATGTTTCTGAAGCAATTGCGAAAGCAGTGGAAGATGCAAAGAAGAATTTAGTAAAGATTCCTTTGAATGGTAAATCAGTTCCTCACGAACAAAAAGGTAAATTTGGTGGTGCACGTGTATTTTTAATTCCTGCCTCTCATGGTACAGGAGTTATTGCTGGTGGAGCTGTTCGTTCAGTTCTTGAATCAGTAGGTATTCATGATGTGTTATCTAAATCTCAAGGATCTTCAAATCCTCACAACGTAGTGAAAGCAACTTTTGATGCTTTACTACAAATGAGAAGCGCTTATACTGTTGCAAAACAAAGAGGTGTTTCTTTAGAAAAAGTTTTTAAAGGTTAATTCAAGGAAATTATGGCTAAATTATTAGTAAAACAAGTTAGAAGCAAAATCAACTGCCCTCTTACTCAAAAAAGAGGTTTGGAAGCTTTAGGTCTACGTAAAATGGGACAAATTGTAGAGCATGATTCAAATCCTACAATCCTTGGGATGATAAATAAAGTTAAACACTTAGTTTCTGTTGAAGAAACTAAATAACAAATACTGTTATGAATTTAAGTAATTTACAACCTGCTGAAGGTTCTACACACAATCAAAATAAAAGATTAGGTAGAGGAGAAGGTTCTGGAAAAGGTGGTACTTCTGCAAGAGGTCACAAAGGAGCAAAATCTCGTTCTGGTTATTCTAAAAAAATTGGTTTTGAGGGTGGGCAAATGCCACTTCAAAGACGTGTACCTAAGTTCGGTTTTACAAACATCAATCGTAAAGATTACGAAGGTGTTAATCTAGACACACTTCAATTATTGGTTGACAATGGTGTGATTAAAGATACTGTTGATATGACAGTTTATGTTGCTAATCGTTTGGCTACCAAAAATGAAATCGTTAAGATTTTAGGTAGAGGTGAATTGACTGCAAAATTAAAAGTAACCGCTCACAAATTTACTGCTACTGCAAAAGCTGCGATTGAAGCTGCTGGTGGAGAAGCCGTAACCATGTAATTTTTCAATTAGTATGAAGAAATTTATTGAATCAATAAGTAATGTTTGGAAAATCGAGGAGTTAAAAAATAGAATCTTAATCACGTTAGGACTTCTTTTAGTTTATCGTTTTGGGGCACACGTTACACTTCCTGGAATTGATGCAACTCAATTAAACAGTTTAGCTGGTCAAACCAAAAATGGTATTGGATCTATTTTAGATATGTTTACCGGAGGTGCTTTCTCTAAAGCTTCAGTTTTTGCTTTAGGGATAATGCCATATATTTCTGCATCTATTGTTGTTCAGTTGATGGGAATTGCGATTCCGTATTTGCAAAAGCTTCAAAGTGATGGAGAAAGTGGCAGAAAGAAGATTAATCAAATTACCCGTTGGTTAACAATTGGTATTACTTTAGTTCAAGGTCCAACGTACATTTATAATTTGTACAGAACCTTACCTAGTAGTGCTTTTTTGTTAGGATTTAATTCATTTGAATTTTTATTTTCTTCAGTAGTGATTCTAGTTACAGGGACAATATTTGCCATGTGGTTAGGAGAAAAAATTACTGATAAAGGTATTGGAAACGGAATATCATTATTGATTATGGTTGGTATCTTGGCGAGATTGCCTCAAGCTTTTATGCAGGAGTTCACAACTAGAGTTACTAACAATAACGGTGGACCAATGTTATTGGTTATCGAAATTATTATTTGGCTTTTAGTTATTATTGCTTGTGTATTGCTCGTAATGGCAATCAGAAAAATACCGGTTCAGTATGCTCGTCGTACAACTTCAGGTGATTACGAACAAGATTTAATGGGTGGAAATAGACAATGGATTCCATTGAAGCTTAATGCTTCGGGTGTTATGCCTATTATATTTGCTCAGGCTATTATGTTTATTCCAGCTGCAGTGGCGGGTTTATCAAAATCAGATGCATCACAATCAATTGTTGGCGCTTTTAGTAATATGTTCGGATTCTGGTATAATTTTGTATTTGCAACTTTGATAGTTGTATTTACTTTCTTTTATACTGCAATTACAGTTCCTACTAACAAAATGTCTGATGATTTAAAGAGAAGTGGTGGTTTTATTCCTGGTGTTAGACCTGGAGTTGAAACTTCTGATTATCTTGACAAAGTGATGTCTTTAATAACTTTTCCAGGATCTTTATTTCTTGCTTTGATAGCTGTGTTCCCAGCAATTGTTGTGAGTCTGATGGATGTTCAGCAATCTTGGGCAATGTTTTTTGGAGGTACTTCATTAATAATTATGGTTGGTGTTGCCATAGATACAATTCAACAAATTAATTCATACTTGTTAAACAAACATTATGATGGTTTAATGAAAAGTGGTAAAAATAGAAAAGCAGTAGCTTAACTTATGGCAAAACAATCAGCAATAGAACAAGACGGATCAATCATTGAAGCATTATCAAATGCAATGTTCCGTGTAGAGTTAGAGAATGGACATATTGTAATCGCCCACATATCTGGAAAAATGCGTATGCATTACATCAAATTATTACCTGGTGATAAAGTGAAACTAGAAATGAGCCCTTACGATTTGTCAAAAGCAAGAATTACTTATAGATATTAAAGGATATTCAAAATGAAAGTTAGAGCTTCAGTAAAAAAGAGAAGTCCCGAGTGCAAAATTGTGCGAAGAAAAGGGAGATTGTACGTAATAAACAAAAAGAATCCTAGATTTAAACAAAGACAAGGATAATTATGGCAAGAATAGCAGGGGTAGATATCCCAAAAAATAAGAGAGGTGTTATAGCACTTACCTACATCTTCGGATTAGGAAATAGTAGAGCTATTGAGATTTTAGAAAAAGCTCAAGTTAGCCAAGATAAAAAAGTTCAAGATTGGAATGATGACGAGATCGGAGCAATTCGTGAAGCAGTATCAGCATTTAAAATTGAAGGAGAATTACGTTCTGAGGTTTCTTTAAACATCAAGCGTTTAATGGATATTGGTTGTTATAGAGGTATCCGTCATAGAACTGGTCTTCCTTTAAGAGGACAAAGAACTAAAAACAACTCTAGAACAAGAAAAGGTAAAAGAAAAACTGTTGCTAACAAGAAAAAAGCAACTAAATAATAAGTAATATGGCTAAAGCAACTGCAAAAAAACGTAAAGTTATCGTTGAATCAACGGGAGAGGCTCATATTTCTGCTACCTTCAATAACATCATCATTTCTTTGACAAACAAAAAAGGTGAAGTTATTTCTTGGTCTTCAGCTGGTAAAATGGGTTTTAGAGGTTCTAAAAAGAACACTCCATACGCGGCCCAAATGGCAGCAGAAGATTGTAGTAAAGTAGCTCTTGAGGCAGGACTTAAAAAAGTAAAGGTTTATGTAAAAGGACCAGGAAACGGGCGTGAGTCTGCAATTCGTTCTTTGCATAATGGTGGTATTGAAGTTACAGAGATTATCGATGTTACTCCAATGCCTCATAATGGATGTCGTCCTCCTAAAAGACGTAGAGTTTAATACTCAAAATATTTTTAGTATAACCTAGATAGAATAACGATTATCGAAGGACAAGACCTGAATTCATAATCTCTATCTTAAACAATTTAAAATGGCAAGATATACTGGTCCAAGTACAAGAATCGCCCGTAAATTCGGCGAAGCAATCTTCGGAGACGATAAAGCTTTCGAAAAAAGAAATTATCCACCCGGACAACACGGGATGGCTAAAAAAAGAGGTAAAAAATCTGAATTTGCTATCCAGTTAATGGAAAAGCAAAAAGCTAAATATTCTTACGGAATTTTAGAAAAACAATTCAGAGGTTTATTCAAAAAAGCATCAGCTACTAAAGGTGTTACTGGTGAAGTTCTTTTACAATTATGTGAAGCAAGATTAGATAACGTTGTTTTTAGAATGGGTATTGCTCCTTCTAGAAGAGGTGCGAGACAACTTGTTTCTCACAGACACGTTACTGTTAACGGTGATGTTGTAAATATTGCTTCTTACCACCTTAAACCTGGTGATAAAGTTGCAGTTCGTGAAAAATCTAAATCTTTAGAGGCTATCGAACGTTCTTTATCTAATTCAAGTCATGTTTATGAATGGATTACTTGGAATAACGATATCAAAGAAGGTACTTTCGTTTCTGTACCTGCGAGACTTCAAATCCCAGAAAACATTAAAGAACAATTAATCGTAGAGTTGTACAACAAATAATAATTGACTTAGTCGAAATTTATGGCAATATTTAATTTTCAGAAGCCCGATAAAGTTATCATGATCGATTCAACCGATTTTGAAGGTAAATTTGAATTCAGACCTTTAGAACCTGGTTACGGATTGACCGTTGGTAATGCACTTAGAAGAGTTTTGCTTTCAGCATTAGAAGGTTATGCAATTACATCTGTTCGCATTGAAGGTGTAGATCATGAATTTTCTACTATTCCAGGAGTTGTTGAAGATGTTACCGAAATTATCCTTAATCTAAAACAAGTTCGTTTCAAACGTCAAATTGAAGATATAGATAATGAAGCAGTTACTATTTCTGTTTCTGGTAAAGATCAATTAACAGCTGGTGATTTTCAAAAATTCATTTCAGGTTTCCAAGTTTTGAATCCAGAACTAGTTATCTGTAATTTAGATAGTAAAATCAAACTGAATTTCGATTTAACAATCGAAAAAGGTAGAGGATATGTTCCTGCTGAAGAGAACAAAAAACAGAATGCTGCAATAGGAACTATTTTTACGGATTCTATTTTTACTCCGGTAAAAAACGTAAAGTACGCAATTGAAAACTTCCGTGTAGAGCAAAAAACAGATTATGAAAAATTAGTTTTTGAAATAAAAACTGATGGATCTATTAATCCAAAAGATGCACTTACTGAAGCTGCGAAAGTTTTAATTCACCATTTCATGTTGTTCTCTGACGAAAGAATTACACTCGAGGCTGACGAAATTGCACAAACAGAATCATATGATGAAGAGTCATTACATATGAGACAATTGCTTAAAACTAAGCTTGTTGATATGGATTTATCTGTAAGAGCATTAAATTGTTTGAAAGCGGCTGAAGTTGATACACTTGGTGATTTAGTATCGTTCAATAAAAATGACCTAATGAAATTCCGTAATTTTGGTAAAAAATCTTTAACTGAACTTGATGAACTTGTTGCAGTTAAAAATTTGAACTTCGGTATGGATTTAGCAAAATACAAACTAGATAAAGAATAATCTAAGCCGGAAGGTTTAAATTTACATAGCAATGAGACACGGAAAAAAATTCAATCACTTAAGCAGACAGACTGCACATAGGAAATCTATGTTAGCTAATATGGCTTGTTCTCTTATCGAGCACAAACGTATTAACACTACTGTCGCTAAAGCAAAAGCGCTTAAACAATTCGTTGAGCCTTTAATAACAAAATCAAAACAAGATACGACTCATAATCGTCGTATCGTTTTTGCTTACTTACGTAGCAAATATGCTGTAACTGACTTGTTCAGAGACGTAGCTGCTAAGGTAGGTGACCGTCCAGGTGGATACACTCGTATCATTAAAGTTGGAAATCGTTTAGGAGATAATGCTGATATGGCAATGATCGAACTGGTAGATTTCAATGAACTTTACAATGGTGGTAAAAAAGAAGTTAAAAAAGCGAAAAGCCGTCGTGGTGGAAAAGCAAAGAAAGCAGATGAGGCTACTGAAGCTCCAGCTGCTGAAACTGAAACTACAACTGACGCTGCTGAATAATTATGAAAATAATTATTCAATAAAAATCAAGGATAAGCTATTAATAGTTTATCCTTTTTTTTTGATTTTTTCGGAGCACAACTTTTCGAGTTTTTAAGAACTAATTGTCCCGCTTTCCGTTGTAATCTTTTTCTTTTTAAAGAAAAAAGAAAAAGGATTTCCACTTCAATCGGGGCTAGTTTAAAACTTTTTTGCTTAAGCAAGATAACTTGAAAAACATAAATTTTTAAAAAAACATTGGATTCACTGTTTTAAAAAATTAAATTTGCACAATATTTAACTACACATGAAATATACAACACGACAAAAAGCAATTCTTCTATTAAGTGACGGCACCATATTCCACGGTAAATCTATTGGAATAAGTGGGACCACTTTTGGAGAAGTTTGTTTTAACACAGGAATGACAGGGTACCAAGAAATATTCACTGATCCATCTTATTTCGGTCAATTAATGGTGGCTACTAATGCCCATATAGGGAATTATGGAGTAAATGAGCAAGAAGTTGAATCAGATAGCATTAAAATTGCTGGTTTAGTTTGTAAAAATTTTAGCTTTAATTATTCTCGTGAAGGAGCTTCAGGGAGTTTAGAAGACTATTTTATTAAACAAAACCTTATCTGCATATCTGATGTAGATACACGTGCTTTGGTGAGCTATATTCGTGATAACGGCGCTATGAATGCTGTGATTTGTACAGATGAGACCTCAATTGAAGAATTGAAAGATTTACTGGCAAAAGTTCCAGACATGAAAGGTTTGGAATTAGCTTCTAAAGTATCGACTAAGGAGCCTTATTTTTATGGGGAAGAAAATGCAACCTATAAAATCTCTGCTCTTGACTTAGGAATTAAAATGAATATTCTTCGTAACCTTGCCAAAAGAGATTGTTATATCAAGGTTTTTCCTTTTGATTCAAGTTATCAAGACTTAGCTGCGTTTAATCCAGATGGATATTTTTTATCTAATGGTCCTGGTGATCCTGAACCTCTTTCTGGAGCAATTCAAGTAGCTAAAGAAATTTTGGAGAATAATAAACCTTTATTTGGGATTTGTCTTGGGCACCAAGTAATTGGTTTGGCTAACGGAATTTCGACTTACAAAATGTTTAACGGACATAGAGGAATCAACCATCCCGTAAAAAATTTAATTACAGGAAAAGGGGAGGTTACTTCTCAAAATCATGGTTTTGCAGTAAACAAAGAAGAATTGGACAATCATCCAGATTTAGAGATTACACATCTACATCTTAATGATGGAACTGTTGCTGGTATGCGCATGAAAAATAAAAATTGTTTCTCAGTTCAGTATCATCCAGAAGCAAGTCCTGGTCCTCATGATTCTTCTTACTTGTTTGATCAATTTATTGAAAATATAAAAGGCTAAAATTGGAATGATTTCCAGAATTAGATATTTAGAATATTAGGGTTTGACTTTTTAATTAAAGTCAACCCCTTTTTTTATAAAGCAATATAAACTTACATTCCAAAAGGATAGGTTTCTGGAATTTGGTTTCCTTCGGGCTGAATGTGTATTGGATGTAATGCGCTTGTTTCATCAAGGAAAATAAAAGCATCATATCTTTTCGGTAAAATTGTAGGAACATAATTCCCGAATCTTTCGTGTTCTGGATTATAAACAACCCCTATTGCACGATGACCAATATAGGGTGATAGACATTTCTCATTTTTTATTTTGTTCATTAATAATAATCTGTTTTGTCCATTGCTTGCAAGATGAAAAGTATGTTCCCAACTTCCTTCAACTGCTTCGGGAACTTTTATTTTTCGCATGAAATCGCCCCATTCTCTACAGGCAACTACACTGCCTTTGTACGATCCAAATCCTACTGCAACAACTCCGTCAGTTGAATGTTGCTCTCTTAATAGTTGTCCTACATTAACCATTCCCTCGGATGCCATATCTGTAGCACGCGCATCGCCGATATGAGTGTTATGTTCCCAAACTATTATTTTTGCTTCCTTTCCGTGGAATTTCATGAGTCGTTCTATAGTCGATACCATGTGTTCATCACGAATATTCCAAGAGGCGGAACCTCGTTTTATCATAGCGCGATAATATTTTTCAGCGTTTCTGGCAATGAATGCATTTTGTTCTGTGCTTAAAACATTTTCAGCATCGTGATTGTAATTCGGAACATTTTTCACTATTTCGGTAAGCATATGCAGGATTTCTTTTTCACATAATTCCGGAACATAGGAAGAGGCTCGGGCATAGGTTTGTCCTTCGTCTTTGCCGTAGGGTTCAAAACATTTCATGGCAATTTTTGCGATTGCTAGTGCTTGTGGATCATTTTTTTCTAAATATTGAATGATCGAATTCATGGATTCCCTAAAACTGTATACATCCAGTCCGTAAAACCCAATTCTTTTATCAGCGGGAAGATTTATGTTGTAAACTTTGAGCCAATCTATGAATGCTGCTATTTCCCAATTTGCCCACATCCATGTTGGCCATCTTTTAAATTCGTTAAGCACATTATAAATATCCGTTCCTGAATTTGTATAACCTTTTGCAAAACGATTTAAACGATAGCAGTCTGGCCAATCACCTTCAACGCCTACAAATGAAAATCCCTTTTCCTGAATTAGCCGTTGTGTAATTTTAGCTCTCCAAGTATAATATTCATGAGTGCCATGTGAGGCTTCACCTAAAAGGACATATTTTGCATCTCCGATATAATCCATTAGTGGGTCTAGATCTTCTAGATTTTCCAGCGGAGTAGCTGTTTTCTTTAATAATTCTATAATTTCACTAGAATTGGTTAAATTGTTAAGGTTTTTAAAAGTTCCCAAAACACTTTTATTTTTTAAATTAATACATTGAATAGTTAAAATTTATAAAAAAAAATTGACGACATAAAGTATATTTTTATATATCAAAAAAGGAATATAAAGTTAACTTATATAATTGATAATGAGGTATTTTTGATCTTTTTATTAATTTAAAAAGATTATTTTTATTAAAAATACATAGTGATAGATTTTGGTCAAAGGAAGGTGAATTTTTTTATTTTTATTTTAATGGAATGGAAAAAAATAGCAGATAATGTAAAAATAAATTATTGATACAGTCTAAATGTTTTGTTTGTCAAATAATTATAACGTTTTCGTTAATAACATTCGTTTTTTTCATAAAATCATTCGAAAAGATAGAATATATTTGTATTTTAAAATTTAAACTTTAGTATTATGAGTATAATTATCAAAATTCACGCAAGACAAATTTTTGATTCAAGAGGAAATCCTACAATAGAAGTAGATGTAATTACAGATAATGGTGTTTTAGGAAGAGCTGCTGTTCCGTCTGGAGCTTCAACTGGAGAGCATGAAGCAGTTGAATTACGCGATGGAGGAAAGGCATTTCTTGGAAAAGGCGTTTTGAATGCAGTGAAGAATGTTAATACCGTAATTTCTGAAGAGCTTTTAGGAGTTTCAGTTTTCGAACAAAATGTTATCGATCAAATGATGATTGATTTAGACGGGACACCTAATAAATCGAATTTAGGAGCAAATGCTATTTTAGGCGTTTCTTTAGCTGTTGCAAAAGCGGCTGCTAATGAATTAGGATTGCCTTTATACCGATATGTAGGTGGCGTTTCTGCTAATACATTGCCGGTTCCAATGATGAATATCATCAATGGTGGTTCTCACTCTGATGCACCTATTGCGTTTCAAGAATTTATGATTTTCCCTGTGAAAGCAAAATCTTTTTCTGAAGCAATGCAAATGGGAACAGAAATTTTTCACAGTTTAAAAAAAGTGTTACACGATAGAGGTCTTTCGACTGCTGTTGGTGATGAAGGTGGTTTTGCACCAAATCTTCCCGGAGGAACGGAAGATGCTTTAGATACTATCAAAAAAGCAGTTGAAAGTGCTGGGTATACTTTTGGAGATGAAATCATGATCGCTTTGGATTGTGCTGCAGCGGAATTTTATGTTAATGGTAAATACGATTACACTAAATTTGAAGGAGAAACGGGTAAGATTAGATCTTCTGCAGAGCAAGTTGATTATTTAGCAGAATTAGCAGCTAAATATCCAATCATTTCTATCGAAGATGGGATGGACGAGAATGACTGGGATGGATGGAAATTACTTACTGACAAAATTGGAGATAAAGTTCAGTTAGTGGGAGATGATTTATTCGTTACAAATGTAAAACGTTTGTCAACTGGTATTGAAAAAGGGATTGCTAATTCTATTCTTATAAAAGTGAACCAAATTGGAACTTTAACAGAAACTATCGCAGCAGTAAATATGGCCAAAAATGCGGGTTATACTTCAGTAATGTCACACCGTTCTGGAGAAACTGAAGATAATACAATTGCAGATTTAGCAGTAGCTCTAAATTGTGGTCAAATTAAAACAGGTTCGGCTTCTCGATCAGATCGTATGGCTAAATACAATCAATTATTAAGAATTGAGGAAGAATTAGGAAATACAGCGTATTTTCCGGGTTTAAATGCTTTTAAAATAAAATAATCTCGTATTTTTTTTTATCAAAAGCCATTCATGAAAATTGAATGGCTTTTTTAATATTTAACATATTGATTGGATTATTCTCTTTTTATTTAGTCTTAAATTCCCTAGATTTGGTAAATTATTATTTAAAAAAGTTTATTTCAATTATATTATGTCAAAAACAGCAATATTAGAGGTCAATGGTGAGAAATTTGAACTGCCTATTATCGTAGGAAGTGAGAGTGAAGCTGCTATTGATATTAGCAAATTACGTGATTTATCAGGAGTAATAACTCTTGATCCAGGTTACAAAAATTCAGGTTCATGTACCAGCGAAATCACTTTCCTAGATGGCGAACTTGGAATCCTACGTTACAGAGGGTATTCAATTGAAGATTTAGCCGGAAAAGGGCACTTTCTTGAAGTATCCTATTTAGTTATTTTTGGAGAATTACCAACTGCAGCGCAATTGGAGCATTTTGAAACAAATATTAGAAAATACACTTTGGTCAATGAGGAAATGAAAAACATCATCGATGGTTTTCCTAAAACGGCGCATCCTATGGGTGTTTTAGCTGCTTTGACAAGTGCTTTGACAGCATTTAACCCAAAGTCGGTTAATGTTGAAAATGAAAAAGAAATGTACGAAGCGGTTTGTAAGACTATGGGTAAATTCCTAGTGATTGCTACTTGGACATACAGAAAAACGATGGGCTATCCTTTGAACTATTACGATAATACTAAAGGGTATGTGGAGAATTTTATGCGTTTAATGTTTGAATTGCCAACTGAACCGTATAAAGCAAATCAAGTGGTAATCGACGCTTTGGATAAATTGTTTATTCTTCATGCCGATCACGAGCAAAACTGTTCTACTTCGACAGTTAGAATGGTAGGTTCTTCTCATGCAGGTTTGTTTGCTTCAATTTCTGCCGGAGTTTCCGCACTTTGGGGGCCTTTACATGGTGGAGCTAATCAAGCGGTACTTGAAATGTTAGAAGAAATTCACAGAACTGGTGGAGATGCTGATAAATATTTAGATAAAGCTAAAGACAAAAATGATCCTTTCCGCTTAATGGGTTTTGGTCATAGAGTTTATAAAAATTTCGATCCAAGGGCAAAAATTATAAAAAAGGCGGCAGACGAAGTTTTAGCTACTTTAGGTGTTGATGATCCAATTCTTGCTATTGCAAAAAAATTAGAGGAATCAGCACTTGTTGATGAGTATTTTGTGTCAAGAAAACTATATCCAAACGTAGATTTCTACTCTGGAATCATATACAGAGCATTAGGGATTCCTACTGATATGTTTACCGTAATGTTTGCAATAGGTCGCTTACCAGGATGGATCGCACAATGGAAAGAAATGCGTGAAAACAAAGAACCTATTGGAAGACCGAGACAGATTTATACAGGTCATCCTTTGAGAGATTTTAAAACATCGGATAAAAGATAAATTCAATTTAAAAAGCTTCACTAATTTGTGAAGCTTTTTTTATATTTGTCAAAATCAAAAAAAATGCTTGAGTTAAATATAAACAATGAAACTTCAAGACTACGGGCTGTAGTTCTGGGGACTGCATTACATAACGGCCCAACCCCTAAAGCTACAGAAGCTTATGATCCAAAATCTTTAGAGCATATATTGGCGGGAACTTATCCGCTTGAAGAAGAAATGATTAACGAAATGGAAGCGTTTAATAAAGTGCTTAAGAAATACAATGTAACTGTCTTTCGACCAGAAATGATTGAGAATTATAATCAGATATTCACGAGAGATATTGGATTTGTTATTGATGATATTTTTATAAAATCAAATATTTTACCAGAAAGAGAACGAGAATTAGATGCTATCCAATACATAATTGACCAGATTGATCCTAAAAAAGTCGTTCGTCCACCTGAAGAGGTCCATATAGAAGGCGGAGATGTAATTTTGTGGAATAATCATATCTTTATCGGAACCTATAAAGGAAGTGATTATAAAGATTATATTACGGCAAGAACTAATATTCAAGGAGTACAGTTTATTAAAGATTTATTTCCAAATAAAATTGTCAAAGAAGTCGATTTGGTCAAATCAAAAATGGAAGCCAGAGATAATGCCTTACATCTTGATTGTTGTTTTCAACCTGTTGGGAAGGATAAAGGAATTATTTACAAAAGTGGATTTCGTGAAGAGGCCGATTATTTATTTCTTGTGAACCTTTTTGGAAAAGAAAACTTATTTCACATCACCCGAGACGAAATGTATGATATGAATTCGAATGTTTTTTCTATTGATACTGATGTAGTGGTTTCTGAAAAAAACTTTACCAGATTAAACAATTGGCTTCGTGGTAATAGTTTTGTAGTTGAAGAAATTCCATATGCTGAAATTGCGAAGCAAGAAGGATTATTGCGATGCTCTACCTTACCTTTAATCAGAGAATAATTTCGTAGAGACGCATTGAAGTGCCTCTCTACGGTGCGTCTCTACAATAATAAAATAATAAAAAATCATGAAACAAACAACAAATTCCATCTTGATGATTCGCCCGGTAGCGTTTCGAATGAACGAGCAAACGGCTGTAAATAACTATTACCAAAAAGTTTTAGACGGACTTTTACCGGCAACAGTCAACGCAAAAGCACAACAAGAATTTGATGCTTTTGTTGAAAAACTAAGAGCTGTAGGTGTTGATGTAACAGTTGTTGATGATACTTTAAATCCAGATACGCCAGATAGTATTTTTCCAAACAATTGGATTTCTTTTCACGAGAATGGTGATGTGGCATTATATCCAATGTTTGCCGAAAATCGTCGCGAGGAAAGACGGGAAGAGATTTTGGATATGCTGGAAGACAACGATTTTGTAATTAATAATATTGTCGATTATACTTCAGCCGAGGAAGACGGATTTTTCTTGGAAGGAACCGGAAGTTTGCTTCTGGACAGAGTCAACAATAAAGCCTATTGTGCGTTATCACCTCGAGCAGATGAAGAATTATTCATAGAATTCTGTGAAGATTTTGATTATGCACCAGTAATTTTTGAAGCATATCACACTGTTGATGGAGAGCGAAAATTAATTTACCATACAAATGTGATGATGTGTTTGGGAGAAACGTTTGCTGTGATTTGTTCGGATTGTATAGATGACAAAAAAGAGCGTAAAATGGTTTTGGATAATCTGAAAGAGAATGGGAAAGAGATCGTTCTGATTACGGAAGCTCAGGTTAATAACTTTGCAGGGAATATGCTTGAAGTTCGTGGTGCAAATGACAAAAGGTATTTGGTTATGAGTACATCAGCATATCAAAGTTTAACGCCAAAACAAATTGCACAGTTAGAAAAACATGCTGAAATATTGAGTTCAAGTTTAGATACTATAGAGGCTTGCGGTGGAGGAAGTGCGAGATGCATGATGGCAGAAATTTTCTTGCCTAAAAATTAATTTTTTTATAATCTGACAAGGTTCTCAGCCTTGTCAGATTATAAAAATTCTTTATCTATGCTAGATTTCCTTTAATTATATTGATAATCGCACTCACGATATATTGAATTCCAATAGCAATTACAATGAATCCAATGATTCTGGAGATAGCAACGATTCCTGATGCTCCAAGTATTTTTGCTAAATAGTGTGCGCTTCTAAGAATGACGAAAATGGCAACTGCAATGGCTTGCCAATAGGGTTTAAAACTGAAAAAAGAGCTACGAAAAGATAAATGAATAGATCCATATTATAATATTAAGACTGCAAAAATACTCTTTTTTTAAATTTCTTCTTCTTTTTAATGTTACGTTATTGTTTTTATAAGTGTCGCAACAAAACCTGAAAATTGCTAAACGCTCAAACCTTTTTGATTACTTTTGCAAAATATAATTATAGAAAATGATAAAAAATAAAAAAACGTTGGTACTTGGAGCTTCTACAAAACCAGCTAGATATGCTTTTATGGCAATTGAAAAATTGGTTGAAAAAGGTCATTCCGTTCTTGCCATCGGTCAAAATGCAGGGGAAGTGGCAGGAATAAAAATCCAGACTAAAGCAATTCCATTAAAAAAAATCGATACGGTTACTCTATATTTAAATCCGACACGTCAGCGTGATTACTACAATTATATCGTCGAGGCGCAACCAAAACGTGTGATCTTTAATCCAGGTACGGAGAACCCAGAGTTTTATCAGTTGTTAAAATTAAATGACATAAAAGTCGAGATAGCTTGTACGCTTGTTATGTTGGCTACAAATCAGTATTAGTTTTTTTAGAAGCTATTTCTGCTATCCATTTCAATCTTTGAACAAAACAGTATTTTTCTAAATATAAAAAGGAGCTTCCGTTGGTCGCTCTTTTTTTATAAGAAAAAATTACTGTTTTTTATCAAAGGATTTCCATTTCTATCAGGGCTAGGGAGCCAAGAACTTTGAGATTTAAAAAAAACATTTCGGTAAAATATTTTAAAACCTAGTTTCTTCTATCGCAGGTTTACTAATCAATAACAATCCAAGAAAAGTAATAAGTCCGTTGACGATAATTAGTTCATTATCGAAAACATATCCAAAAAATAACACTTTTGAATTTTCGCTAATAAAGAACGTCAGTGCTGGAGATAGCAAGCATATCAATGGCACCAGTTTGTCTTTGACGGTTTTTGTTTTTACAAATAATCCGAAACAATACAATCCCAAAAGCGGGCCATACGTGTAGGAAGCAACCCTGAAAATCATTCCTACTACAGAACTGTCATTAACAGAATTGAAAAACACAATAACAAGAAACATTAAAAACGAAAAACCGATATGAACAAAATGTCTGGTTCGCACGATGTTTGGTTTGTTTAAATTTTCGATTTTATCCATCCCTAAAAAATCGACACAAAACGAAGTCGTAAGTGCTGTTAATGCGGAATCAGTGGTAGCAAATGTGGCGGCTGTTAAACCTAACAAGAAAACTATCGAAGGAATTAAAGTCAAATGGTGAAAAGCAATTTCTGGGAAAAGTAAATCCGTTCTTGGTTTCCCAGTTATAAAATCGGTTGGGACTTCTATCCCGTTTTTATTGGTATAAATATAAAGTAATGCTCCTACGCTTAGAAAAAAGATATTAATAAGAACAAATATCCCCGTAAAAGTGAACATATTTTTTTGGGCTTCGCCAATGTTTTTGCAACTTAAATTTTTTTGCATTAAATCCTGATCCAGTCCAACCATGGCGATGGTGACAAACATTCCACCCAGAATTTGTTTCACAAAATGAAACTTGCTAGAAACAAAATCTTCGAAAAAGAATGTTTTAGAATAATTACTGTTTTTTACTTCCTCAAAAGCTTCAATGATATTCAGGTTGAGACTTCTGCAAATAAAGAAAATAGTCAAGAAAACCGAAGTGACTAAAAAGAACGTTTGTAAAGTATCAGTAATGATAATCGTTTTTAAACCACCACGATAGGTATAAGCAAATATCAAGGCGAGCGAAATTAATACCGTAACGGCAAACGGAATTCCATAATAATCAAAAACATAACGTTGTAAAACAATAACTACCAGATACAATCTAAACGAAGAACCAATTGTTCGGCTAATTAAAAAAATGGTAGCAGCGGTTTTATAAGAATAAGTTCCTAATCGGCGTTCTATATAGCCATAAATGGAGGTTAAATTCATTCGGTAGTATAGAGGAAGCAAAACTTTAGCAATAATTATAAAACCAATAGCATTACCTAATACAAACTGAAAATACTTGAATTGTTCGCCGTTTGGAGAACCCACTTCGCCAGGAACTGAAATAAAGGTCACGCCGGAAAGTGCCGTTCCTATCATTCCAAAGGCGACCAAATACCATTTTGAATTTTTATTGGCTTTAAAAAAAGCATCATTTCCGCTGTCTTTTTTACTTACAGCGTGGGATATGTAAAACAGGATTCCGAAATAAATGGACACTAGTAAAAGTATGGTGCTTGGGGTCATTTTTTGAATTTAAAGTGACCAAAATACGATTTTTTGTTTAACGGATTAATGGATTAACCGTTTTATTCTTTTAACCATTTAACCGAAAAACAGATTGAACAAATTACTACATTTGCATCTATGGAATTTTCTTCAAAATTAATAGAAAAAGCAGTCAATGAAATGTCTCAATTACCTGGGATTGGTAAGCGAACGGCATTGCGATTAGTGTTGCATTTATTGAAACAACCTAAGGAACAAACGGGTTTTTTGGCGCAAGCAATAATGACCATGCGGGAAGATATCAAGTATTGTGACAGCTGTCATAATATTTCGGATAGCATACTTTGTGAAATTTGTGCCAACAAAAACAGAAATCATCAAATTATATGTGTTGTTGAAGATATTCGGGATGTGATGGCTATAGAAAA
Source organism: Flavobacterium zhoui (assembly GCF_042787235.1). NCBI lineage: Bacteria > Pseudomonadati > Bacteroidota > Flavobacteriia > Flavobacteriales > Flavobacteriaceae > Flavobacterium > Flavobacterium zhoui. Next base: position 11,638 of record NZ_JBHZPY010000011.1, on the reverse strand, counting down.
TACAGGTCAATTCAGAGGAATTTACCATGTTTTAGGAGGGAAGATTTCACCAATTGATGGAGTTGGTCCTAGTCAGTTAAATATTACTACGCTTGTTGAAAAAGTAAAATCAGGAACTGTAAATGAAATAATTTTTGCCTTAAGTTCAACTATGGAAGGTGATACGACCAATTTTTATATCTACAAACAAATTGGTGATAATGAAATAATTATATCAACAATTGCAAGAGGAATTTCGGTAGGAGATGAATTAGAATATGCAGACGAAGTTACCTTGGGAAGAAGTATATTACACAGAGTTCCTTTTGAAAAGTCTTTTAAAAATAATTAATCCATTTAAAAAATAGCGATTCTTTTTAAATAGTAAATGAAAACCTATATTTGTCGTTAAAAATATTTAAATGAGCAAGTCAGTACTCTATTTGTTGCTATGTATTAGTGTTTTATTTTCTTCGTGTATTCCAACGCAGGATTTAATTTATCTTCAAAAAAAGGATAATTCAAGTGATGAAATGTCGATTTCGGTGGTTGAGTCAAAGCCGTATAGATTGCAAACGAATGATGTTTTGAGTATCACGATTAAAGCGATTGATCCTAAGTTAGTGGCAATTTTTAGTACGACAAATTCAGCAGAAGCTGGTAAGTCAGAATCTGGATTATATTTTGATGGCTTTACGGTCGATGATCATGGAAATATTAGAGTGCCGGTATTAGGAGAGCTAAATGTGATTGGTTTCACTTTGGAAGAAATAAGAGTTAGAATTGAGAAACAATTATTAGCAGAATATTTTAATACAGCAGCAAATATTTTTGTTACCGTAAAATTAGCTGGATTTAGATACACTATCAACGGAGAAATAGGAAGTACGGGAACAAAAACCTTATTTCAAGAGCATGTTAATGTATTGGAAGCAATTGCAAATGCAGGAGACATTACCATTACCGGTAACAGAAAAGCTGTTACAATCATAAGAAAATCACCTACAGGAGTTGCAATGCATGATATTGATCTTACGGATATTAACGTAATGAATTCTCCTTACTTTTATTTACAGCCCAATGACTATATTTATATAAAACCATTGAAACAAAAAACTTGGGGGACTGGAAAGACTGGAATAGAATCGCTGGGTACTATTATTACGTTGTTCTCATTGGCAACAACGACCTTCTTTTTATTATTTAAAAATTAAAATACATCTCAAAAAATGCTAGACATAAAAGATTTTTCAATTTTTGAAGACCAAGTAAGTTTTGATTTTAAGGGATTTTTAATAAAAATCGGAAGTTATTGGAAGTGGTTTCTAATCAGTCTTTTAATAACCTTCACCATCGCTTATCAAGTTAACATTCGTAAACAAAAAATTTATGGAATGGAGACGCTTATTTCCGTAAAAGAAGAAACAAATCCACTGTTTACTTCGACAACCAGTCTGGTTTTTAACTGGGGAGGAACCTCAGATCAGGTTCAGACTATTTCAACTACATTGCAATCGAGATCACATAATGAATTGGTTGTTGATAAATTACAATATTATATTAGTTACTTGGTTCAAGGGAAATATAATTTGGAAGATGCCTATGGTGCGGTTCCTTTTTATGTAAATATAGATAAATCAAAAGGTCAATTATCTGGAGGTCTCATTGGTATCAAATTTTTGAGCGAAAATGTATATGAGATTACAATTCCGTTTGCAAGCAAAAATGTTTCTTTAATAACCTATTCTAATAATTCCTATAGTAACACAGCAGTTGAACAGGGTGATTTTGTGAAAAGATACAAGGTAGGAGAACAAGTCTCGTTGCCTTTTTTGAATTGGAAATTACAGATAAAAGATAATCCAGGTTTTTACAAAGGCAATGAATATTTTGTTCAATTTAATGATTTTGATGGAACTGTTTCCGGTTATAGAGGAATAAATGTCAAATCAGATGACAAGGGTGGTTCTATAATTACTCTTGGGATGCAAGGTCCTAATAAAGCAAGAATGGTCGAATATTTGAACGCGACTGTAAAAATGCTGATAAAAAGACAACTAGATAGTAAAAATCAATTTGCAACGAATACTATTGCGTTTATTGATAGTACGTTGGTTGCTATGGAATCTCAGCTAAAGGAAACTGGAAATGAACTGAAAACCTTTAGAAAGGACAAAAAAATATACGATATAGAAGCGGGTGGTGAAAAATTTTCAGATAAGATTCTCGAGTTTGATGTCAAGAAAGACGAGGTAACACGTAAGATGGCGTATTACAATTCTTTAAGATCCTATTTAAGGAATAGTGTCGATTATTCTAAGCTTCCGGCGCCATCAGTGGCGGGTATTGATGATCCTAATGTTGTAATGAATGTGTCAAAATTGATTGGACTTTCTGCCCAAAGATCTGAAATGGCTTATGCGGTGAAAAGTGATAAGATATTCAAAGATTTTGACAATCAGATGGAGGCTGTCAAAAACGTATTGTTAGAAAATATTTCTACAGCAAAAGCTTCTTTGCAAGGTGATTTAGCAGTGGTTAGCAGTAAAATTAATGAAACGGAAAGTACCATTAAACAGCTTCCGGAAGACCAACAAGAGTTGATTAAGATTAAAAGAAAATATGATTTAAGTGATAATATTTATAGCACTTTTCTTCAAAAAAGGAGTGAAGCTGATATTGTTAAAGCGGCTAATTTATCGGATATTCATTTTATAGATCCTGCAAAGGATATAGGCGGAGGACTTATCGGTCCAAAAACATCAGTTAATTATGTTTTAGCATTATTCCTGGGAATACTCTTTCCGTTGCTTTTTGTGTTTATAATTTTCTTTATCAATAATTCTATCCAAAATACAGAAGATATAAGTAAATTAACAAAAATTCCATTGATTGGAGTCATTGGATTAAATAAAGACAGTACTAATCTTGCAGTATTTGACAAACCAAAGTCTGCTTTATCAGAATCTTTTAGAGCCGTTCGTTCTTCGCTTCAGTTTTTATATAAACAACAACATTTAGATGGAGCCAAGACACTTATGATTACATCCTCGGTGAGTGGTGAAGGAAAAACATTTTGCTCTATAAACATCGCAACAGTATTTGCACTTAGCGGGAAAAAGACAGTTGTCATTGGTCTTGATTTAAGAAAGCCTAAACTTTTTACTGAATTTAATTTAACTAATGAGGTAGGTGTTGTGAATTATTTAATTAACCAAAAAACGGTTGGCGAAATTATAAATCCTACTCAAATACCTTTTCTAGATGTTATTCTTTCAGGACCAATTCCTCCAAATCCGGCTGAGATGATTATGAATGAAAGAATGAAGGATTTAATGGATGAATTAAAGAAAAAATACGATTATATTATTTTAGACACACCTCCTGTTGGATTGGTATCTGATACATTAGAATTAGCACAATATTGCGATGTAACCTTATATATAGTAAGACAGAATTTCACCAAAAAAGAAATGATTACACTTCTCAATAATAGAGTTAAACGTGGAGAGTTAAATAATACCAGTATTATTTTGAATGGGTTTGAGAACAAGGCAAAATATGGTGCTGGATATGGGTACGGCTATGGATATGGCTATGGATACGGAACGTATTCAAATGGATATCATGAGGAGGACAGACCAAAAACTATCTATGAAAGAATACTTAAAATAGTACGTCCAAGAGTTTCTAAATAATTGGATTTTTTAAATTAAGAAAAGATGGAAAATGATATAAAAAACACGATATTAATTACAGGTGGAGCAGGATTTATAGGTTCTAATCTGTGTGAATATTTTTTGTCAAAGGGGGATAGGGTGGTTTGCTTTGATAATTTTGCAACAGGATACCGCCACAATCTTAAAGACTTTATTAATAATGTAAATTTTCTTTTAATTGAAGGAGATATACGTAATGTTACCGATTGCCAAAATGCAGTAAAGGGAGTTGATTATGTTTTGCATCAAGCAGCTTTGGGATCTGTGCCTCGTTCCATTAATGATCCAATTACGACCAACGATGTAAATGTCTCTGGTTTTTTGAACATGCTTGTTGCTTCTAGAGATGCTAATGTGAAACGATTTATATATGCAGCAAGTTCCTCTACTTATGGGGATTCAGTGGGACTGCCAAAAGTAGAAGAGGTGATTGGAAAACCACTTTCTCCGTATGCAATTACAAAATATGTAAACGAGCTGTATGCAGAGATTTTTAGCAAAACGTACGGAATGGAAACGATAGGCTTGCGTTATTTTAATGTTTTTGGACGAAAACAGGATCCTAACGGAGCCTATGCCGCTGTTATTCCAAAATTTGTGATGCAATTAATGCAATTGGAAAGCCCTCAAATTAATGGTGATGGAAACTATTCCCGTGATTTTACTTACATTGATAATGTGATTCAAATGAATGAATTGGCGATGTTAACAAAGAATGTGGAAGCAGTTAATACGGTTTATAACACCGCTTATGGTGATAGGAATACGTTAAATGACTTAGTGGGTTATTTGAAGGAATTCTTAGCTAAGTATGACGAAAGAATTGCCAATGTTGAAGTAGGGTATGGACCTAATAGAGCAGGAGACATTCCTCATTCTTTGGCTAGTATAGCCAAAGCGAAAGAATTATTGGGGTATGATCCAAAGTTCTCTTTGCAGGAAGGATTAAAAGAAGCGGTAGATTGGTATTGGAAGAATCTTAGGTAAAAGAGGGATAATAGAATAAAATTGAAGAAATGAAAATTACTAAAATATGTTGCATTGGTGCCGGATATGTTGGAGGTCCAACAATGGCAGTTATTGCGCAAAAATGCCCTGAAATTCAGGTAACTGTTGTTGATTTAAATGAAGAACGTATTGCCGCTTGGAATGATGAGAATATCGATAATATTCCTATTTATGAACCAGGTTTGGATAAAGTTGTTGCCGAGGCCAGAGGGAGGAATTTATTTTTCTCTACTGATGTTGAAAAGGCGATTGATGAAGCCCAGGTAATTTTTATTTCGGTGAATACGCCAACCAAAACCTATGGAAAAGGAAAAGGGATGGCCGCGGATTTAAAATATATTGAATTGTGCGCCAGACAAATTGCCAGAGTAGCAAAAGATAACAAAATAGTGGTAGAGAAGTCAACACTTCCGGTGCGAACAGCTGAAGCAATCAAAAGTATTTTGGATAATACAGGGAATGGCGTTCAGTTTCAAATTCTGTCCAATCCTGAGTTTCTTGCTGAAGGAACCGCTGTGGAGGATTTATTAAACCCTGACAGGATTTTAATAGGGGGGGATTCTACGCCAGAAGGGCAAAATGCAATTCAGGCATTAGTTGCCGTATACGCTAACTGGGTGCCATCTGATAAAATATTAACTACAAATGTTTGGTCTTCGGAATTGTCGAAACTGACTGCGAATGCTTTTTTAGCACAAAGGATTTCATCGATTAATGCGATGTCTGAGCTTTGCGAAAAAACGGGAGCCGATGTAAATGAAGTTGCGAAAGCCATTGGGATGGATAGTAGAATTGGATCAAAATTCCTGAAAGCATCTGTTGGCTTCGGAGGTTCCTGTTTTCAAAAGGATATTCTTAATTTAGTTTACATAGCGAAATCCTATGGATTAAATGAAGTGGCTGATTATTGGGAACAAGTAATCATCATGAATGATCATCAAAAAAGACGGTTTTCTAACAATATTGTACAAACGCTGTACAACACCGTTGCGGATAAAAAAATCACCTTTTTGGGTTGGGCTTTCAAAAAAGATACTAATGACACCAGAGAATCAGCAGCCATTTATGTTGCTGATGATTTAATCAATGAAAATGCTAAAATTGCGGTCTTTGATCCTAAAGTATCCAGAAAAAAAGTATTGGCAGATTTAGATTATTTAGAAACAAGAACCCCTTTATCTAATGAAAGGAATGTGTTGTCATTTGACAATCCATATGATGCCTGCGCAAATTCACATGCTATAGCAGTGCTTACGGAATGGGATGAATTTATTCAATATGACTGGCTAAAAATATATGATTCGATGCAAAAACCTGCTTTTGTATTTGATGGAAGAAACATCTTGAATGGTCCGGCGCTAGAAGCCATTGGATTTATTTATCAAGGTATTGGTTCTTAAAAGAAAATAATATGATTCTTTTGGATGTAATTATTAAAAAGTGATGGCATCCAAAGGGGCTAATAATAAAATATTTCAATACAAAACGCAAGATGAATTGGTATGTAGTTTATACAAAACCTAAATGGGAGAGAAAAGTAGCGGAGCAATTAGGGAAAATTGGAATCGAATGCTATTGCCCATTAATAACGGTGGTGCGTCAATGGTCAGACAGGAAGAAAAAGATAGAGGTTCCTTTATTTAATTCTTATGTTTTTGTACAGTTAGCAGAATCAGACCGGAATTTAGTATTTCAGTCTGCAGGTGCTGTACGTTATTTATTTTGGTTAGGAAAACCAGCGATCGTCAAAGACGAAGAAATTGATGTGATAAGGAAGTGGCTTCATACTCCAGATTCATATGACGTTTGCTTAACTTCTATTCAGGTTGGTGATTCTATAGAACTAGAGTCAGGACCATTTTCTAAACAGAAAGCAATTGTTAAAGAAGTAAATAAAACACATTATATTCTGGTTTTAGAATCATTAGGCTGTGTTCTGAAAATGAAGTTAAAGTAAATGATAACATTTAGATAGTTTAAAAATGATTTACGGTACGTTTTTATATCGTTGCATTTTTTTAATTGATAATAAAATATAAAAATTTAGATGAAAAAAATATTAATTACCGGTGGAGCCGGGTTTATTGGGTCACATGTTGTGCGACTTTTTGTTACAAAATATAGCGAATATCAAATCTATAATCTGGATGCGCTTACTTATGCAGGGAATTTAGAAAATCTTGTAGACATTGAAAATGAGCCAAATTATACTTTTCTAAAAGGGGATATTACCGATGAAAGTTTTATCAGTAATTTGTTTGAAAAATATCAGTTTGACGGGGTGATTCATCTTGCTGCTGAATCCCATGTTGACCGATCCATAGAAGATCCTATGGCATTTGTGAAAACGAATGTGATAGGGACTGTTAATTTGCTCAATGCTGCCAGAAAGCTATGGGCTAACAATGCCGAAGGAAAACGGTTCTATCATATCAGCACCGATGAGGTATATGGTTCTTTGGGAGCGGAGGGTTTGTTTACAGAGACTACTTCGTACGATCCTAATTCTCCTTACTCCGCTTCAAAGGCGAGTTCGGATCATTTTGTACGAGCTTATGGTGAAACTTATGGTTTGCCTTATGTACTGACAAACTGTTCTAATAACTATGGTCCGAATCATTTTCCAGAAAAATTAATTCCGTTATTCATCAATAACATTATTACTAATAAAGCTTTGCCGGTTTATGGTGATGGGAATTATACCCGTGATTGGCTGTTTGTTGTAGATCATGCCAGAGCAATAGACTTGGTTTTCCATGAAGGAATAAATCATGAGACTTATAATATTGGAGGGTTTAATGAATGGAAAAATATTGACTTAGTGCAATTATTGTGCTCGATCATGGATGATAAGTTGGGGCGAGTTGCAGGTGAATCTGCAAAATTGATCACTTATGTCAAAGACAGACCGGGGCATGATTTGCGTTATGCTATTGATGCAGGTAAAATAAACAAACAGTTGGGTTGGGAGCCTTCGGTTACTTTTGAGCAGGGGTTAGAAATTACGGTGAATTGGTATCTGAACAATACTGATTGGTTGAATAATGTAACTACCGGGGAATATGCGACTTATTATAAAAAACAATATTTGAAATAGTTTTATTATTATTTATTGTTGTTACTATTATTGGTAATTAAAATTCTATTTTTAAACACATAGAAACATAGGTTTTTCTGGTTTTCAAAGAAATTTGGAAATAGAAGTCTATGTTTCTATGTGTTTTAATTTTTGGTTTGATTGGTATTCATTAATTTTTTTTAGTCTTGATTACTCAAAAGGAAATAATTTATTTGGAGTTTGTTAATTTTTGATTTCAAAAGAAACAAAAAATATTCATGGGTAATTTTTTCTTTTGCCTTGATGCAAAAGAAACAAAAGATCAAGCCTCAATATTTTTACAACAAAAATCATCGGACAAATTTCCCTATCGCGACCCCAGCCGCTCGTGTTTCACACTCGACTCGGGGGTCACTCCCTGCGGCCAAAGCTGAAATTCTTACCGTGATTTTTTGGTGTAAAAATATAAGGGCGGGTTGTAGTTTGTCATCTCGACGAAAGGAGAGATCACATAAGTAGTTAGATAGTGGTAATAAAACGGATTTTTTATTTGAATAACATTTTTTTTCTTTTGTCTTGATTACTCACGAGTTAATGATTTATTGGAGTTCGTGAATCTTCGATTTCAAAAGAAACAAAAGATATTCATGGGTAATTTTTTCTTTTGCCTTGATGCAAAAGAAACAAAAGATCAAGCCTGAATATTTTTACAACAAAAATCATCGGACGTATTTCCCTATCGCGACCCCAGCCGCTCGTGTTTCACACTCGACTCGGGGGTCACTCCCTGCGGCCAAGGCTAAAATTCTTACCGTGATTTTTTGGTGTAAAAATATAAGGGCGAGTGGAGCGAGTTGGTTGCGATTGCTGTTTTTTATTTGAAGACAATCTTTTCTTTTGTCTTGATTACTCACGAGTTAATGATTTATTAGAGTTCGTGAATCTTCGATTTCAAAAGAAACAAAAGATATTCATGGGTAATTTTTTCTTTTGCCTTGATGCAAAAGAAACAAAAGATCAAGCCTGAATATTTTTACAACAAAAATCATCGGACAAATTTCCCTATCGCGACCCCAGCCGCTCGTGTTTCACACTCGACTCGGGGGTCACTCCCTTCTGCCAGCGTTGAAATTCTTACCGTGATTTTTTGGTGTAAAAATATAAGGGCGGGTTGTAGTTTGTCATCTCGACGAAAGGAGAGATCACATAAGTAGTTAGATAGTGGTAATAAAACGGATTTTTTATTTGAAGACAATCTTTTCTTTTGTCTTGATTACTCACGAGTTAATGATTTATTAGAGTTCGTGAATCTTAGATTTCAAAAGAAACAAAAGATATTCATGGGTAATTTTTTCTTTTGCCTTGATGCAAAAGAAACAAAAGATCAAGCCTGAATATTTTTACAACAAAAATCATCGGACGTATTTCCCTATCGCGACCCCAGCCGCTCGTGTTTCACACTCGACTCGGGGGTCACTCCCTTCTGCCAGCGCTGAAATTCTTACCGTGATTTTTTGGTGTAAAAATATAAGGGCGGGTTGTAGTTTGTCATCTCGACGAAAGGAGAGATCACATAAGTAGTTAGATAGTGGTAATAAAACGGATTTTTTATTTGAAGATAATCTTTTCTTTTGCCTTGATGCAAAAGAAACAAAAGATCAAGCCTCAATATTTTTACAACAAAAATCATCGGACAAATTTCCCTATCGAGACCCCAGCCGCTCATGCTCCGCACTCGACTCGGGGGTCACTCCCTGCTGCCAGCGCTGAAATTCTTACCGTGATTTTTTGGTGTAAAAATATAAGGGCGAGTGGAGCGAGTTGGTTGCGATTGCTGTTTTTTATTTGAAGACAATCTTTTCTTTTGTCTTGATACAAAAGAAACAAAAAATCAAGCCTCAATATTTTTACAACAAAAATCATCGGACAAATTTCCCTATCGCGACCCCAGCCGCTCGTGTTTCACACTCGACTCGGGGGTCACTCCCTGCGGCCAAGGCTAAAATTCTTACCGTGATTTTCTGGTGCAAAAATATAAGGGCGATTAATGCAAGTTGTTGCGATTGCTATTTTTTATTTGAAGATATTTTTTTCTTTTGTCTTGATACAAAAGAAACAAAAGATCAAGCCTCAATATTTTTATCCCAAAAATCATCGGACGCATTTCCCTATCGCGACCCCAGCCGCTCATGCTCCGCACTCGACTCGGGGGTCACTCCCTTCTGCCAGCGCTGAAATCCTTACCGTGATTTTCTGGTGCAAAAATATAAGGGCGATTAATGCAAGTTGTTGCGATTGCTATTTTTTATTTGAAGATATTTTTTTCTTTTGCCTTGATGCAAAAGAAACAAAAGATCAAGCCTGAATATTTTTACAACAAAAATCATCGGACGTATTTCCCTATCGCCACCCCAGCCGCTCATGCTCCGCACTCGACTCGGGGGTCACTCCCTTCTGCCAGCGCTGAAATCCTTACCGTGATTTTCTAGTCTAAAAATATAAGGGCGAGTAGATAATATGGGTATTTTACAAGGGGTATGACTTCTAAATAGCTTACAGTAAAAGGCACAATTTGAAAGCTCAGTTTAAATAGATAAATGTTCCCTCAAAGAGAAACCGCTCACGTATTCCCCTCTTGAGAGGGGTTAGGGGTGTGTTTTTGCGGTTATAAATTTCTAAAAGTTAAATAATATCAGGGATGTAATCCTTAAAAATATAAGGGGAAGTAGAGCATAAGTTGTTGCGATTGCTATTTTTTATTTGAAGACAATCTTTTCTTTTGCCTTGATGCAAAAGAAACAAAAGATCAAGCCTGAATATTTTTATCCCAAAAATCATCGGACGTATTTCCCTATCGCGACCCCAGCCGCTCATGCTCCGCACTCGACTCGGGGGTCACTCCCTGCTGCCTGCGCTGAAATTCTTACCGTGATTTTTTGTTCTAAAAATATAAGGGCGGGTTGTAGTTTGTCATCTCGACGAAAGGAGAGATCACATAAGTAGTTAGATAGTGGTAATCTTTTCTTTTGTCTTGATTACTCACGAGTTAATATTTTATTGGAGTTCGTGAATCTATGATTTCAAAAGAAACAAAAAATCAAGCCTCAATATTTTTATCCCAAAAATCATCGGACGTATTTCCCTATCGCAACCCCAGTCGCTCGTGTTTCACACTCGACTCGGGGGTCACTCCCTGCGGCCAAGGCTAAAATTCTTACCGTGATTTTTTGGTGTAAAAATATAAGGGCGAGTGGAGCGAGTTGGTTGCGATTGCTGTTTTGGTCTGATGTTAATCTTTACTTTTTTACTTGATAAGAAAAAGATATTCATGGGTAATTTTTTCTTTTGCCTTGATGCAAAAGAAACAAAAGATCAAGCCTCAATATTTTTACAACAAAAATCATCGGACGTATTTCCCTATCGCAACCCCAGCCGCTCGTGTTTCACACTCGACTCGGGGGTCACTCCCTGCGGCCAGCGCTGAAATCCTTACCGTGATTTTTTGGTGTAAAAATATAAGGGCGGTTTGTAGTTTGTCATCTCGACGAAAGGAGAGATCACATAAGTAGTTAGATAGTGGTAATAAAACGGATTTTTTATTTGAAGATAATCTTTTCTTTTGCCTTGATGCAAAAGAAACAAAAGATCAAGCCTCAATATTTTTACAACAAAAATCATCGGACAAATTTCCCTATCGCGACCCCAGCCGCTCATGCTCCGCACTCGACTCGGGGGTCACTCCCTTCTGCCAGCGCTGAAATTCTTACCGTGATTTTTTGGTGTGGCAACTATAAGGGCGGGTTGTAGTTTGTCATCTCGACGAAAGGAGAGATCACATAAGTAGTTAGATAGTGGTAATAAAACGGATTTTTTA